>JACCUF010000210.1 GCA_013811975.1 Geodermatophilaceae bacterium
TATGTCCTGGCCAGCGCGGTCCACCAGTCCTCGATCGGCGGCGGATGGGCATTCGTGATCCGCTGACCCGGCCGAGGAAGTGCCAACGGGATACCTGCCTCCGCGGCCGCGACCCACAGGCGTTGCACCGGTTCGGCCCAGGCGTGGAATGCCAGGTTGAACGTCGCCCAATGGATCGGCAGCAGTACGTCTCCGCCGAGGTCGCGGTGTGCCCGTACCGCCTCCTCGGGGTTCATGTGGATGTGCGGCCACTGCGCGCCGTACGCCCCGATCGGCAGCAGGGTGAGGCTGAACGGTCCGTGTTCTCGCCCGATGTCGGTGAACCCGGCCGTGTAACCGGTGTCCCCGCCGAAATAGACCCGATATTGCGGGCCGCGGATCACCCATGAGGACCAGAGCGTGTTGTCCCGACGAAGACTCCGCCCGGAGAAGTGCCGGGCCTGGGTGCAGGTGAGTCGCAGCCCACCGACATCTGTGTGCTGCCCCCAGTCCAACTCGACGATCCGCTTGTCCGGCACACCCCAACGCCGAAGGTGCGCACCGATTCCCAGCGGGACGACGAACGGCGCGGTCTGGGTGCGGACCAGGCTCCGCACGGTCGGTAGGTCGAGATGGTCGTAGTGATCGTGCGATATCAGGACTGCGTCGACCGGCGGGATGTCCTCGATCGGTACTGGCGGCGGGTGCAATCGTCGGGGTCCCACGGTCGGTGAAGGGGAAATGCGATCACCCCACACCGGGTCGAGCAGGACTCGCCGGCCGTCGACCTCGACCATGGCGCTCGCGTGGCCGTACCAGGTGGCGGCGAGTTCAGCGGCCGGCTCGGGGGAACGGCCGGATCGAGCCAGCGGTACCGGCCCGGCAGGTCGGCCACGGTCGTCACGCCTGAGCAAGGCTCGGGCTATCGAGGGGCCCGCGGCCGCCTTGATGAGCGGGCTCGGCTCGGTGTTGACGAACTTGCCGCCTTGAAACTGCGGTGATCCGGCCGCGATCGCCCGCAGCGCCGCCGGCCAGGCACCCAATGCCACCGGAAGGCCCCAGGCCGCACGGGTCACCCAAGCGACCGCCAAACCCACCGCAACTGCACCGCCGGTACGCACGAGCTTCTTCGTGGAAGTGCTCACCCGACCAAGCCTCCCACTGTCTGGCCCAGGATGGCCTCGGTGGCGGAGCTGGGATGGCCTCGGTGGCGGAGCTGGGTTGGTCTGGGCGGCTGTGCTGGGGGACTATCCACGCATGGAGACGGCTCTGGTCGGAATCGGGCTGGTCGCACTGGCCGCCGGTCTGCTCTGGGGTGTCGTCCGTTACCGCTCCACTCACGGCTTCTCCAGCACCGAGCAGCGGTTGACCTTCGATGCCCTGCACGCCGCCAGTCAGGCCGCGCCTCCGCTTCGGCTGGGCCTGACGGAGGCCTCGGCGGGGAAGTCGATCCGCTACCTGCGCCAACTGCTGGGTACGCCGGCGCTGGCCATCACCAGCGTGGACGAGGTGCTGGCCTGGGAGGGGATCGGCTCACACCACCGGGACACGATCATGAAGCTGGCCGCCGGCTCGCTGGATTCCGCCCGCCCAGCCGTCGCCAAGGCCGCGGAGATGGCGTGCGATCAGCCGGACTGCCCATTGCGTGGCGCCGTCATCGCCCCGGTGACCCTGGAGGACGGAGTCGCCGGAGCACTGGTTGCGTTCACCTGGCACGAACCGGGTGCGGGTCTGGTCCGGGCCACCCTGGAGACCGCGCGCTGGGTCGGTACCCAGCTCGAACTCGCCGAACTCGACCAGTCCAGGGACCGCCTGGCCCGTGCCGAGATCCGGGCTCTGCGGGCTCAGATCAGTCCGCACTTCATCTACAACGCGCTCGGGGCGATCGGCTCGTTCGTACGGACCGATCCCGATCGCGCCCGAGATCTGCTCCTGGAGTTCGCCGAGTTCACCCGCTACAGCTTCCGTCAGTCCGGCGAATTCACCACCCTGGCCGAGGAATTGGGCAACATCGAGCGATATCTGCTGATCGAGCGTGCTCGCTTCGGTGAGCGGTTGCAAGTGACCCTGCGGATCGCACCGGAGGTCCTGCCGGTCGCCGTACCCTTTCTGACCCTGCAGCCGTTGGTCGAGAACGCCGTCCGGCACGGCTTGGCCGGGAAACCCGGGGTCGGCACCATCTCGATCCGGGCCGAGGACGCGGGTGCGCAGTGCCTGATCAGCGTCGAGGATGATGGCGTCGGGATGGATCCGGCCCGGCTGCGGGACCTGACCCCGGAGAACAGCTCGGACGGCCGGGAGCACGTGGGACTGGGCAACGTCGACGACCGGTTGCGCTCGGTCTTCGGCGACGACTACGGCCTGGTCGTCGAAACTGCACCCGGCGCCGGTACCAAGGTCAGCCTGCGAATCCCCAAGTTCCACGCCGGCGTACGAGCCGGCTGACAACGTTGGCGGGTTTGACGCAAACCGCCAAGAATTAGGTCAAGGATGCGAGGCTGACGACCATGCGGGTCCTTGCGGTCGACGACGAGCCGCCGGCCTTGGACGAGCTCGCCTTTCTGCTCAGATCGCACAGCTCAGTTTCCCAGGTGGTCACTGCCAACAACGCCAGCGACGCTTTGCGCGCCATGCAGGACGGCGGTCCTCATGAGCCGGGCTTCGATGTCGTGCTGCTCGACATTCGGATGCCCGGCCTGGACGGGCTGGAGCTTGCCAAGGTGTTGGTGAACTTCGCCCGTCCGCCGGCCGTGGTGTTCGTGACCGCCCATGACGACCGGGCCGTCGACGCGTACGATCTCGGAGCCGTGGACTACCTGCTCAAGCCGGTTCGGGCTGACCGGCTGGACGAGTCCCTTCGACGCGTTCTGCTGATCCGGGAGGCCGCGGCTGCCGCACCCGAGGACGAAGTGA
>JACCUF010000217.1 GCA_013811975.1 Geodermatophilaceae bacterium
GCGAGATCCGGACCGAGGCTGCCAGCGGTGTAGATGCGGCGGTCGGTCCCATCGTGACCGAGTTCGTCTCCGGCCTCGACATAGACATCAACCCCCGGTACGGCTCCCTGGACCAGGGGCGGGTCGTGCCCGACAGCGGCGGTGTCGTACGGATTCTGGAGGACGCGGGTACGACGTGACCGACCAGATCCTGCTCGTCCGCACCTCTCCGCGGTTGCCGGCCGGGCTACTCAGCGCCGACGGCTGGGACGCGCTTGGTCGCGGACCGGTCTACGCGCAGGACCCGGACGGTGAAGAACTGGCCCTAGCCGTCCGCGCGGCCGGCATAGCTGTCACTCGCCTGAACGTGCCCAAGCCGCCCGGCGGAGGACTGCTCGCAGCTTCGCCGGATGCGACCGCTGCTAGGGCGCTGCGGACGATCGCGGCCACGACCGGGGGCGTGGTGGTGTGGTTGCTGCGTCCGGAAGGCGATGCCGGCCTCAGTGCTGCGCTGGCCGATCTCGCTGGCCGCGAGGGCGGGGTGAGCATCGAGGTCGTCGTGGCTTCCTGGGACCCACCAGGTGCCCGGCTGCTCGACGCGGTCGCTGTCCTGGACCGGCTACGGGCCCCCGGCGGTTGCCCGTGGGACGGGGACCAGACGCATGCATCTCTGGCGCCGTACCTGATCGAGGAGGCACATGAGGCCGCCGACGCACTGGCCGCCGGAGACCTGGATGGGCTTCGGGAAGAGTTGGGCGACGTTCTCCTCCAGGTGCTCTTCCACTCGAGGCTGGCCGAGGAGATCGAGGACGATGACCACCGGTGGACCATCGACGACGTTGCCGGGGATCTGGTCGACAAGCTGGTCCGCCGGCATCCCCACGTGTTCGCTGGTCTGGAGGTCTCCGGCGCCGCCGAGGTGCATGCCAACTGGGAGCAGCTCAAGGCCGTGGAGAAGGGCGGCCGGTCGATCGTCGACGGGGTTCCGGTATCCGCGCCGTCGCTTGCCAGAGCCGGTTCGCTCGTCGCCAGGGCCGCACGTGCGGGGCTGCCGACACCGGTGCCGGTCTCACTGCCCGAGCAGGCAGGGACTTTCGAGGGACTGGGCGCCTACCTTCTTGCTCTGGTCGTCGCTGCGACGCAGGCAGGCCTGGATTCTGACGGGGCCTTGCGCGCCGCGATCCTGAGCTACGCCGAAGACCTGCGGGCCGTCGAGGAGGAGAAGGCCTCCTGATGTCAGCCGCCGTTTGCGCAGCGCCCGAGTCCACGCTGGCTCGGTTCGACCCGCGGCACAACAGCCTCAACGCACTGCGTCTGGTTCTTGCCGTCCTGGTTATCGCCTCCCACGCGCGGCCACTGGGCGGATTCGGTCCCGACCCTCGATGGGGCGACTTCACGGTGGGAACCTGGGCGGTTGCCGGGTTCTTCGCGATATCCGGCTGGCTGATCATGGGAAGTCGGCTGTCCTCGTCCCTGGGCGGTTACCTGTGGCGACGGTTCCTTCGCATCTATCCGGCGTTCCTGGTCTGCCTGGGGGTGGTCGGCTTCGGCTTCGCGCCGCTCGGGCTCGCGCTGGGCGGCGGTTCGTACGGCGTTCTGGACGGCGTGCGGTACGTCGGCGGCAATGCGCTGCTCGCGATTACTCAGACCGGAGTGGGGGACACCCTCAACGCAGTGCCCTACCCCGACGCCTGGAACGGGTCGCTGTGGACGCTGTTCTACGAGGCGCTCTGCTACCTGATGGTCGGCTTGATCGTCACGGTGGTCACCCGACGGCGGCTCCCCGCGGTCATGATGTTCGGACTGGTCGGGTTGACCGCGGCCGAACTGGCCATCGGAGCTGGCCTGCCCGCGCCGTACGCCCTGCACCTGCTCACCATGCTGGTCCCGTTCTTCTTCGCCGGGGGCGTGCTCTTTCTGTACCGAAGCCGGATCCCGGTCACCGTGCCGTTGGCGGGGCTAGCCGGCGCCCTGTGTCTGCTCATCGCCCTCACCGGGGTCAACGGTGTGTTGCTTGCGGTGCCGTTGGCCTACCTGTGCCTCTGGCTCGGAGATCGGCTCCCGTTGCAGACCTTGGGCGCACGCAACGACATCTCCTACGGCGTCTACATCTACGCATTCCCGGTGCAGCAGATTCTGGCGCTGCTCGACGTGCAACGGGCGGGGCTCGTCGTGTTCGCGCTCGCAGCGATCGTGTCCACCGTGCCTTTGGCGGCTCTGAGCTGGTTCGCCGTGGAGCGTCCGGCGCGGCGACTGCAGCTGCTTCAGCTCCGCCCACCGCCTCAGGAGGGCGGAGCAGGTGCAGGGAGCACGGCACCGGCGACGAGGTCACCAGGGACCTCCGGCAGCACTCGGGCAAGGTAGTCGCTGGCTGCGGCCGTCGTGCCGATGTCCTTGCCCGCTGCCTCGGACAGGAACCATCGATGCTCGAGGATCTCGTGGAAGATCTCCGCGTCGTCCAGCCGACCGCGGAGTTCGGCCGGGATCGAGGCCATGACGGATCCGTAGATCTCCTCGAGCCATCGGTTGGCCGCGACTGCCTCTGGCACCGCGCGTTTGGACGTCTGCTCGAGATAGCTCCGGAAACTGGCGATGTCGGCCAGTAATCTGCGGGCCTGCTTCTCCTGTACGTCGAGTCCGGTACGGGCGAACAGCAGTCGGCGGTGGTGACCTGGCTCGGCGACCCGGGTGGTCAGTCGAAGTCTGCTGCCTTCACCCACGTCGACCAGTTCAATCTCGTCGACGTCGAAACCGAGCTCGTTCAGCCGGCGCACGCGTTCGCCGATGCGGTAACGCTGCTCGTCTGGCAGCAGTACCTCCTCGCTGGTCAGCTCAGCCCACAGCGCCTCGTACAGGCGTTCCAATTCTTCGACGGTCTCGACCGCATCGACCTCCTCGCTGAGAAATCCACCGGCCTGTAGGTCGAGCAGCTCACCGCCCACCCGCTCCTGGGCCATCAGTACGTCGTAGTGGCGTTGCCCCTCGGACAATGACGAGTGGATCTCGGCGGTCTCCGCGTCTACGAGATAGGCCGACAGCGCCCCCGCGTCCAGCCGAAACAACGTGTTCGAAAGCGAACAGTCGCCCCACATGAAGCCGGCCAGGTGCAGCCGGACAAGCAGTTCGACCTGAGCGTCGAGCAGCCGACCCGTCAGGTGCTGCCCGCGTGGGTTGGCGAACAGGGCACGGTAAGAGGTGGAGAAGTCCAGGAACCTGGTGACCAGGATCGCGTCGAGATCGGTGCCGCGGTCGACGACGACGCCGAGTACCTCAACGGCCGGAATACTCAGTTTGTCCAGCTGGCGCAGGAGCTGGTACTCCCGACGGGCCAGCCGTTCATGGATCTCCTTGAGCGCGAAGACCTCTCCTGCTTCGGAGACGAAACGTACTACGTGCCGGGACAGCCCGCGCTGGGGTACCTCGACCAGCCGATCGTCCATCCAGTCGGCCAATGCCTCCCGCCAGGGCAGGGTCAGCAGGCCGGCGGTGGCCTCCGCCGGGGGGGTGAACAGGAAGCGCACGACACGAACCTAGTAGTCGAGGTCCTGAGGGGTTTCTCGCTTTGCCTACCCAGCGCGCAGACATACCGAGGCTGACCGTGGCGTGTTGCTGTGCCAGGCAGGCAAAGGCGGGTTCTCCGTAACTCAGGGGGCCGCGGCAAGTCCTCAAGGGTGCCTCAGGGTGCCGAGCAGGGGTTGTCCTGATGCCCCGCCGCTCCCGGAGCGATCCACTTGTCGTGCCTTGCAGCCGAGCGCAGCCTCGACATTCACGCCTCCGGCCGCCGCCGCCGCCGTCAGGGTGAAGCCGCCCCGGAAGACGGACAACCTGGCCAGCAGCTGCCGGTGGCCCTCGTCGAGTGCGCCCACGCTCCACGCGATGCTCCCCGGCAGCTGCGATGCCGATCAAGGGCATCCGTGGCGCTGGCGGTCAGCAGGGTCAGCGGCGAGTCCATACGCCGCCGAATCTCGGCCACCGGCATGGCCCGGATGTGCGCAGCCGCCAGTTCCAGGGCCAGGGCAGTCCGTCGCAACACCGCGCGATCTCGGCAATGTCGAACAGGTCGGCCGCGGTCGGCTCGAAGCTCGGATCGGCGGCTGCGGCTCGGGCAATGAACGGCCGCGCGGCGGACGTCGGCTCGTCTGCCGACTCTTCCTCGCCAAGTGGATGGAGCAAGAAGCGCCGTTCACCACGAAGCCCGACCGGCTGCCGGCTCGTGACCAGGATGCGGACCCCCGGTGCAGCGGCAAGCAGCCGAGCCAGGACGGAGGCAGCGCCGAGAACATGCTCGAAGTTGTCACAGATCAGCAGCATCCGCCGGGTGGACAGGACCGACTCGAGGGTGACCAGCGGATCGTCGCCAGTACGCACCCCCAGTGCGGCGCAGATCGTCACCGCCACGTCGGCCGGCTCCTCAGCTTGAGCC
>JACCUF010000222.1 GCA_013811975.1 Geodermatophilaceae bacterium
CGGTGACCTAGACCTGCCACCTACTGGACGGGCAGAGCCGACGTCTGCTGAGCGACGCGGCTCACGTACACTTCTTCTCGTTCCCTTAGACCGCTGGTCGTCGGGCGCCTCCGGGCGTTCGTGCGAAGGTCCCGATTGGCATCGGGCGGCCCGCGCAGGAGGACGGTACGTCGTACGCCGACCGCGATGGCCTGCGTTCCACGCCCCGTGCGCCTTGCGCCGGGGCGTTCGCCGTTTTCCGGGGTCTCGCGCTCCCGGCTACCCAGCAGACCCCAAGAAACGAGGAAGCCCATGCCGAACCCGGACAAGGTCGGCGCGGTCGCGGAGATCACCGGCCGCTTCAACCGCTCCTCAGCAGTGGTGCTCACCGACTACCGCGGCTTGACGGTTGCCCAACTCAAAGAGCTGCGTACCTCCCTCGGTGCTACCAGTACCTACGCCGTGGTCAAGAACACGCTGACCAAGCGTGCCGTGAGTGCGGTCGGGTACGACGATCTCGCCCCGCTGCTGATCGGCCCGACCGCGATCGCCTTCATCGAGGGCGAACCGGTGGAAGCCGCCAAGGCGCTGCGGAACTTCTCTCGTACGAACCCGCTGCTGATCATCAAGGGCGGCGTGCTGGACGGGAAGATGCTCAGCACCGCGGAGATCAACTCGCTGGCCGACCTCGAGTCACGGGAGGTTCTGCTCGGACGACTTGCCGGCGGGATGAAGGCCAGCCTGAACAAGGCGGCTGCGCTGTTCCAGGCGCCGCTGTCGCAGGTTGCCCGTCTCGCTGCTGCCCTGGCCGAGAAGAAGCCAGCCGAGGACGCCCCCGCCGAGGCGGCACCCGAGGCGCCCCCTGTCGATGTGAGCCCCACCCCGGAAACCGCAGACGATTCTGCGGCCGCTGGCAATCCCCTGACCACCGAAAGCTAGAGAGGAACAACCATGGCCAAGATGTCCACTGACGACTTGCTCGACGCGTTCAAGGAAATGACGCTGCTCGAGCTGTCGGAATTCGTGAAGCAGTTCGAAACGACCTTCGACGTGACCGCCGCCGCTCCGGTCTCCGCCGCCGCAGCCGCTGCGCCGGGTGGCGCCGCTGCCGAGGCCGAGGCTGAGCAGGATGAGTTCGACGTCATCCTCGAGGCCGCCGGCGACAAGAAGATCCAGGTCATCAAGGAGGTGCGCACGCTTACCAGCCTGGGCCTCAAGGAGGCCAAGGATCTCGTCGACGGAGCGCCCAAGGCCGTCCTGGAAAAGGTCGACAAGGCCGGCGCCGAGAAGGCGAAGGCTGCCCTCGAGGGTGCCGGCGCAACGGTGACCGTCAAGTAACTCAGCTACTCGAGCGCTGCAGACGGCGGGCCTTCCGAATGGAGGACCCGCCGTCGGCGTCTCACGATGTAGCCGGCCCGCGCATTCGTGGCGGGCGGCTGTGTCATCGTCTGGCCATGATGCAGATCGACCTGAACTGTGACCTGGGTGAAGGCTTCGGAATCTGGACTCTGGGCGAGGACGACGGACTGCTGGACGTCGTCACCAGTGCCAACGTCGCCTGCGGCTTCCATGCAGGGGACCCGAGCATCATGCGCCGGGTCTGCCGGAGGGCCGCCGACCGAGGGGTACGGATCGGGGCCCAGGTGGGCTACCGTGATCTGGCCGGCTTCGGCCGCCGACCGATGGACGTCCCCCCGGACGGGCTGACCGACGAGGTCATCTACCAGATCGGTGCGCTGGACGCTTTCGCCCGGATCGCCGGCAGTCGGGTGTCCTACGTCAAGCCGCACGGGGCGCTCTACAACACATGCGGCACTGACACGGTGCAGGCCGAAGCAGTCGTACGCGCGGTTCGAGCAGTGGACCCCACGCTGGCAGTCCTCGGATTGCCCGGGTCGGAGCTGCTTCGTGCTGCTGAGGAGGCCGGCCTCACCTCCGTTCCCGAAGCCTTCGCCGACCGCAGCTACGACTCGACAGGTCGGCTGGTCAGTCGCCGCCAAGAGGGTTCGGTGATCAGCGATCCCAAGGCAGTGGTGGCCCGCTGCCTGAGGCTGGTCATCGAAGGTTTTGTCACCGCGCGCGACGGGACACAGGTTCCGGTCAGCGCGGCCTCCCTGTGTCTGCACGGCGATACGCCGGGAGCGCTCAGACTGGCCAGACGGGTACGCGATGGGCTGGCCCAGGCCGGAGTCGAGCTGGTGCCGTTCTGCTGAGCTGGGCAGCGCCGTCATCCACAGTCGCGGTCGGCTGAGCTGGCCTCTGCCATCGCTCTCGACGGCCTCGCCCTTGACGTCGCAGTGTCCCGGAGTGCACCCTGTCCGGGCGGTGACATCAGTCGCTGAGGAGTGCGAGGGAGCCCTAGCTGCTCGAGGCCAGCGCGCCAGGTTGACCTGGCGTGGACAGCGGTCGCCCGAAGGGGTAGGCTGCTAGTTTGCGCTGCCTTCCGACTGCCCACCCGCTCGCGCGGGTCACTTGGTGTGACCGCGATCCGGCCGGGCCGAGGTAAGGCGTGCATGTAGCCGATTTCGAACACCGGTCCTTGGAAGGACGCACCTTGGCAGTGTCACGCCAGTTGACGCACGATTCGACCACAACCTCAGGAATTCCCAATGCACCAAAACGGGTAACCTTTGCGAAGATTCGCGAGCCTCTCGAGGTTCCTGACCTTCTCGCACTGCAGACCGACTCCTTCGACTGGCTGATCGGGGCCTCGCCGTGGCGCGAGCGGGTCGAGGAAGGCACGCTCAGCGGCCTGGCCGAGATCCTGGCCGAGATCTCGCCGATCGAGGATTTCTCCGGCTCCATGTCGTTGTCCTTCTCCAACCCGTACTTCGAAGAGGTCAAGAACCCCCTCGAGGAGTGCAAGGACAAGGACATGACTTTCGCGGCTCCGCTGTTCGTCACCGCGGAATTCATGAACAACACCACCGGCGAGATCAAGAGCCAAACTGTCTTCCTGGGCGACTTCCCGATGATGACGCCCAAGGGCACCTTCGTCATCAACGGGACCGAGCGGGTAGTGGTCTCCCAGCTGGTCCGCAGTCCCGGCATCTATTTCGACCGGACGCTGGACAAGACCTCCGACCGGGACATCTTCTCGTCGAAGATCATCCCGGGTCGTGGAGCCTGGCTGGAGTTCGACGTCGACAAGCGCGAGACCGTCGGCGTACGGATCGACCGCAAGCGCCGCCAGCCGGTCACTGTGCTGCTCAAGGCCCTCGGTTGGACCGAGGACCGGATCCGTAGCTCATTCGACTGGTCCCCGGTCATGCTCGGCACCCTCGAGAAGGACCACGTCGCGTCCCAGGACGAGGCGCTGCTCGACATCTACCGCAAGCTGCGACCGGGCGAGCCCCCGACGCGGGAGAGCGCCCAGACGCTGC
>JACCUF010000245.1 GCA_013811975.1 Geodermatophilaceae bacterium
GAGTTCAGACGTCAGCGACCAGGGCTAGTTCTCACCTCGGTGGCGGGTTCGGCTGTCCCGGGTATCGCCGTCTCCGTGCCGCCAGAAGGACAGTCCGCAGTCCTCGCAGGCTTCGAAAGAGTCTGGACCCCATGCGAATTCGGCACATGCTGCAGCTTGGTCGGTATTCAGCAGTTCGAAGGAATGACCGGCCGCAGCGAGTTCATCGAGCTGTAGGGCGATGACGTCAGCCGGGCGAAAACGGCCGGACCTGAACGCTCGTTTGGCGGTGGCCAGGAGCAATGACGCGCCACCGTCACCCAGCACCGGCCGCAGGCGATAGCCGGCAGCGGTCAGCGCGTCCAACTGCTGCTTGATCACCTGCCGGGGGCCCATCCGACCGGTGCGTAGGGTCGATCGGGTGGCCTCCAGCATCACCTCGGCGGGGAGCGGCGGCTCGGTCACGGGCGTTAGCTTCCTACGTCGAAGTACCTGAGCGCCACCACCGGGGGCATCGACGTTGTGGCCCACGACTCGATGCCGTTGCTTTGATCAGGTCGGCACAGTCAAGAAAGTAGGCCGGCCACGGCGCGCCGTGCCGCCCTGGCGCCTGGTTCGTCCCCTACCGTTCCTAGAGTCGACAGGTTGACATAACTATAAGCCTTCAGTAGAGGGTAAGACTCTCCAGGGGAGCGGCATCGTGACACCTCCACACAACTATCTCGCCGTGATCAAGGTGGTCGGCATCGGCGGCGGCGGCGTCAACGCCGTCAACCGGATGATCGAGGTCGGCCTCAAGGGCGTCGAATTCATCGCCATCAACACCGACGCACAGGCGCTGCTGATGAGCGATGCGGACGTCAAGCTGGATGTCGGTCGCGAACTGACCCGTGGTTTGGGGGCCGGAGCACTCCCTGAGGTCGGCCGTAAGGCCGCCGAGGACCACCGCGAGGAGATCGAGGAGGTCCTCAAGGGCGCAGACATGGTTTTCGTGACCGCCGGCGAAGGTGGTGGCACTGGCACGGGGGGAGCGCCGGTCGTAGCGAGCATGGCCCGAAAGCTCGGCGCGCTGACCATCGGCGTGGTCACCCGGCCGTTCTCCTTCGAAGGCAAACGCCGCGCAGTGCAGGCCGAAGAGGGCATCGCCGAACTCCGCAACGAGTGCGACACTCTCATCGTCATCCCGAACGACCGGCTGCTGCAGCTCGGTGATCGCAACGTCAGTGTCATGGACGCCTTTCGGACCGCCGATCAGGTACTCCTATCCGGTGTCTCCGGGATCACCGACCTCATCACCACGCCGGGCCTGATCAACCTGGACTTCGCCGATGTGAAGGCGGTGATGTCCGGTGCTGGTTCCGCGCTGATGGGTATCGGCAGCGCGCGCGGTGAGAACCGAGCGCTGGCCGCGGCGGAGCAGGCCATCGCCAGCCCGCTGCTGGAAGCCTCGATGGAGGGCGCACATGGAGTCCTCTTGTCGATCTCGGGCGGTTCGGATCTGGGATTGTTCGAGATCAACGAGGCGGCATCCCTCGTCGCGGACGCCGCTCACCCTGATGCCAATATCATCTTCGGAGCAGTCATCGACGATGCTCTCGGCGACGAGGTGCGGATCACGGTGATCGCCGCCGGATTCGACGGGGGGACGCCGACCTACAAGAAGGCAGACCCGTCGGTCCCGGCCGAAGGCAGCTCGGTCACCCCGCACGCGGCGCCCAACCCCTCTACTCCCGCTCATGCGGCCCGGGAAACGCAGCCGCAGCCCCCGAATAACCAAGGCCCGCTGACCTCGCCACCGTCCTCAAGCCGCCCCCTCGCGGCCGAAGACTTCGATGACGACCTGGACATCCCGGAGTTCCTGCGCTGACTGACCCCAGCCAAGCTGCGGGTGGGGCTCCGCCTGGCCGCTCAACTGACCCCAGCCAACGCGCGTGGCAGCGGGTCCGCCGGGTGATCACCTGCCGGCCTGGCGGAGTGAGCGCGGCCCCGTACGACAGTTTCAACCTCAGCGTCCACGTGGGCGACGATGCCGCGGCTGTCGAGGTGAATCGCCGCCGACTCGAGCAAGCAGTGGGTCTCAGTCGCGGGGCCATGGGGTGGATGCACCAGATCCACGGTGACCAGGTGTCGGTGATCGGTTCTGTCCCGCCGACCCAACCTCCGGACTGCGACGCGTTGGTCACCCGCACCGTCGGGGTGGCGCTGGCAGTCCTCGTCGCAGATTGCGTCCCGGTGCTGCTGGCCGATCCCGAAGCCGGAGTCGTCGGTGCCGCCCATGCCGGACGCGAGGGGGTGCGCCGCCACGTCGTGGCCCGTGCGGTCGAGGCGATGGTCGAACTCGGTGCGAACCCGCGACGGGTGGACGTCCTACTCGGCCCGGCGATCTGCGGCCGCTGCTACGAGCTGAGCCAGGACCTGGCCGATCGGGTCGAATCGGCGGCCCCAGGTGGCGCAACACGCACTCGGACAGGAGCACCGGGACTGGATCTACGCGCTGCCCTGGCCGGCGAGTTGGGTCGACTCGGCGTCGTGAACGTCGTCAGCGATCCGCGCTGCACGGCCGAGGACCCAACCCTGTTCAGTTACCGCCGTGACGGGGTCACCGGTCGCCAGGCCGCAGTCATCTGGCTCACATGACTGCCCCAACCCCAGAACAACGCCTGGCCGACGTGTGCGCCCGAATCGAAACGGCCTGCGCGGCTGCCGGACGTGATCCGGCCGAACTCACCCTGGTCGCGGTGGGGAAGGGGATGGCGGCCCACCGGGTCGCCGAGATCCTGGCGCTTGGCGTTACCGACATCGGTGAGAACAAAGCGCAGGAGGCCGCGGGTAAAGCCGGCGAGATCGCGTCGCTGCGACCCGACCTCACCCCGAGGTGGCATTTCATCGGCCAGCTTCAGCGAAACAAGGCCCGTACCGTCGTCGAGTTCGCCTCGATGGTGCACTCGGTTGACCGGCCGGCCCTGGTCGCGGCTCTGGACCGTGCAGCCGCGCAGCGCGTCGAACCCCTCGACGTGCTCCTCCAACTCGATCTCGATCCAGAACCCGACCCGACGCGCGGCGGGGTTCGTCCGCAGGATTTCCTGGCCCTGGCCGATGCCGCCTCCGCCGTCGAGCACCTGTCCGTGCGGGGGGTCATGACGGTGGCTCCGCAAGGTGCCGATTCGCGCAGATGCTTCGAGCGGCTGGTTGGGTTTTCCCAGTCACTGCAAGCGATCTGTCCGTTGGCAACAGTGATCTCGGCAGGCATGAGCGGGGACCTCGAAGCCGCAATCTCGGTCGGCGCGACCCACGTGCGTGTCGGAACTGCGTTGTTCGGAACTCGGAAGCTAGCCTCCGAAGGACCGACTTGAGCGGGTGAGATCTCCGGTTCACAAGGTTGCTGTGTTCACAAGGTTGTTGTGGTCGAGCCGAGAACGCCATGAGGAAAGGTTGTCCCGATGGCCGGAGCCATGCGCAAGATGGGCGTTTACCTCGGTCTCGTTGAGGATGATGAACGGGGTGAGTACCACCGTTATTCCGAAGACGGCTCTGACTCCCGGGACTCCTACGACGACTACCCCGAGGACGCCGCCGGCTACCAGGCATCGCCAGCCGAAGTGGACCGTCCGCGGAGTTCGCGCCGCGCTTCTCCGGCCGCCGGCTCGTTGGCGCCTGTCGCAGCCAGCGGAGTGGCGCTGCGCGACCGTCCGATCGCGGTCTCCCAGGCGGCCGCGGAATACCGCATCACGACGTTGCATCCGCGTACCTACAACGAGGCGCGGACGATCGGCGAGCACTTTCGCGACGGCGTCCCGGTGATCATGAACCTCAGTGAGATGGACGACTCCGATGCCAAGCGGCTGGTCGACTTCGCGGCCGGGCTGTCCTTCGGACTGCGAGGTAGCATCGAGCGCGTCACGAACAAGGTCTTCCTGATCTCCCCGCAGAACGTGTCCGTCACCGCCGAGGACAAGGCGCGGCTCAAGCAGAACGGGTTCTTCAACCAGAGTTAGCCCGGGGTGATGGTTGACGGCGTTGCGCACTGCTCGACTGGCCGATCATCTACTTCACTCGCAAGGGGCGCCTGGACAAGTGAGCATGGTCTGGCAGATCATCGCGTTCGCGTTGCTGCTGTTCATGCTGATGCTCCTGGCCCGCTTGGTGATGGACTGGGTGATGATGCTTTCCCGCGGGTGGCGACCCGGCGGGGGGGCGGCAGCAGGCCTGGAAGTCATATATTCCACGACCGATCCGCCGTTGACCTTGCTGCGCCGAGTGCTGCCTCCGCTGAACCTGGGCTCCATCAAGCTGGACCT
Source organism: Geodermatophilaceae bacterium (assembly GCA_013811975.1). Taxonomy (GTDB): domain Bacteria; phylum Actinomycetota; class Actinomycetes; order Mycobacteriales; family Geodermatophilaceae; genus JACCQS01. The sequence continues at coordinate 4,278 of JACCUF010000245.1, forward strand.
CGGGTTTATGGTTCTCCTGATCGTGGTATTCGTGTTGCGACAGTTCACGCTGTCACTGGCGTACTGACGATCCCTGTTCCACTACCTTTTCAGTTCAGACCCTCAGGAGTGATTGACCGATGCCGCTGACTCCAGCCGACGTCCACAACGTCGTGTTCAAGAAGCCGCCGATCGGCAAGCGAGGGTACGACGAGGACGAGGTGGACGCATTCCTCGATGTGGTCGAGGCCGAACTGGCCCGGCTGATCGAGGAGAATGCCGAGTTGCGCACCCTTGCCGAGCGCGCTTCAGCCTCGGGCTCGAGTGCCCGCGACGAGCGCTTCAGCAACGCTGAGACCAACAGCAATATCGCTAGGCCGGAGCCGGCGCGTGCCGCGGCCCCGCCACCTCCGCCGCCGGCTCCGACCCCACCTCCGCCGGCCCCTGAGCCCAGTCGGTTCACCGGAACCAGCGGGCAGGACAACGAGCGAACCTCTCGGGTACTGCAACTGGCCACCGAAACCGCCGACCGCTACGTATCCGAAGCCACCGCCGAAGCCGAGCAGATGCGTTCGTCGGCGAAGGCCGAGAGCGACCGACTTCTCAGCGAAGCCCGTACCAACTCCGAGCGGATGCTCAGCGATGCCAAGTCCCGTGCCGAGTCGATGGTCAGCGAAGCCAAGCAACGTGCCGAGGCCATGGAGCGTGAGGCCCGCGCCAAGGCCACCACCCTCACCCAGGATGCCGAGCGCAAGCAAGTGGAGACCCTTGGAGCACTGGAGGAGAAGCGGGTTACGGCCGAGAAGAACATCGACCAGCTGCGTACCTTCGAGCGGGAATACCGCTCCCGGCTGAAGTCCTACCTCGAGCTGCACCTTCGCGAGCTCAACGGCCGCGGCTCGGCCGAGCCGTCCGGCCCTGCCGCGCGGCCCGGAACAGCGGGTCAGCAGGGCAGCGCCAGCTCTGGCCAGCCGGTGGCCGCCGGCCAGAATCCGTTCGCCAGTAACCGTCCGAGTCCTGGTACGCCCAGCGGCGGGGCTTCGGGCGATCAGGGGTCACGCAGCGGGCACTGACCGCGAGGCCCGGCACACAACTGCCGCCGATGATCCTGCTCGGGTTCATCTGCGTGCTGGGAGCCATCGGGCTGCTCGTCGCCGGACTGGCTCAGGCCGATTCGAGTTTGGTGTGGGGCTCCATAGTGGCCAGCGGGCTGGGGGGCGGTCTTTGTTCTCGACCGAGGACCTCGCTACCACCTTCAGGCTTGCGAGTACCTCCGGGACCGCAAGCCGATCTCTGTTCCGGTCAAGCAAGCGCGGGAGGACGACTTCACCCCGTGCGCACTCTGTCGTCCCGACGCCGTTCTGGCCGCAGCCGCACGGATGGACCAGTCCTCGTCTAACTAGGCGGTCCGGCTACTCGGCGAAGGGCCATTTCCACGACGCCGGCCGTTCCAAGATCCACAATGCCGTGCCACCAAGCATCGTCGGCCGACGCCACCCCCCCGGCGGCCGATGGTGCCCCTTGGGGAAGCGACTGAATCGACAGGTCGGTCGCAAGGGTTTCCCCCGCGATCATCTCGTGATGCGCCTGAAGTGCCGCCCCTGCCGATGCGGAGCCTGCATGCAGGGTCAGGTGGATGCGGTCCGAGATGGACAAACCGGCTTCGCGGCGAGACTCCTGGATGCCGCGAATGACGTCGCGAGCCAAGCCCTCTGACTCCAGCTCCGGGGTGAGCGCAAGGTCGAGATGGATCATTCGTCCGTTCTCGAAGCGGTCTGCGGTAGCGTCCCCGACCGCAGGGGTCAGTTCGAACTCGCCACCGGTGAGGATCGCGCCGGCGCAGGTGACCGTTCCGTCGGGATTCTCGGTGAACTGCCCGGCCCGGGCCGCGCGAAGAACTTCCTGCACTTTTGCGCCCAGCCGCGGCCCCAGGGCGCGGGCGTTGGGCTGCAAGCTGAACGACTGTGCGGACAGCGCTTCGAGATGCACCACCTTGACGTTCACCTCGTCAGCGATCACCTCGGCGTACCTGCGCAGTCGCTCGGCATCGGTGGACTGGATCGTCAGCGACGGCAGCGGCTGGCGTACCCGCACGCTGTTCGCCTTGCGGATCGAAAGGGCAACCGAGCAGACCGAGCGTACGGCGTCCATGTCCTCGACCAGGTCGTTGTCGGCGCCCAGGTCGTCGGAAGACGGCCAGTCGGTCAGGTGCACTGACGCCTCCCCGGTCAGCCCTCGCCAGACCTGTTCGGTGATCATGGGCAGCAGTGGCGCGGCCAGCCGTGAAGTCACCTCAAGGACCGTGTAGAGGGTGTCCAACGCGTCGTGCTCACCAGCCCAGAACCGATCCCGGCTGCGCCGGATGTACCAGTTGGTCAGTGCATCGAGGAACGCGCGCACCTGCGCGCAGGCTCCGGAGATGTCGTAGCCGTCCATCGCCGCGGTCACCGCCGCGATGGTCGAGCTGAGCTTGGCCACGACGTAGCGGTCCAGAACGTTGTCCGAATCCGTCCGCCAGCTCGCAAGGTATGACTCGGCGTTGGCGTACAGCCCGAAGAAATACCAGGCGTTCCACAATGGATGGATCGCCTGGCGGACGGAGTCCCGGATCAGGCTCTCGGTCACCAGCAGGTTGCCGCCGCGCAGGATCGGTGAGGCCATCAACGACCAGCGCATCGCATCGGCGCCGTAGGAGTCGTACATCTCGTAGACGTCGGGGTAGTTGCGCAGGCTCTTGCTCATCTTGCGCCCGTCCTCGCCCAGGACGATGCCGTGCGCGACGCAGTTGCGAAATGCCGGCCGATCGAACAGCGCCGTCGCCAGGACGTGCAGGGTGTAGAACCAGCCGCGAGTCTGCGGAAGGTACTCGACGATGAAATCGCCCGGGAAGTGATGCTCGAACCACTTCGCATTCTCGAACGGGTAGTGCACCTGGGCGAAGGGCATGGACCCGGACTCGAACCAGCAGTCCAGCACTTCTGGGACGCGCCGCATCGTCGAGGTGCCGGTCGGGTCATCGGGGTTGGGTCTGGTCAGATCGTCCACGTACGGGCGGTGCAGATCAGTCGGGCGGACCCCGAAGTCGCGCTCCAACTCATCCAGCGAGCCGTACACGTCCAGCCTCGGATATGTCGGGTCATCGGAGATCCACACCGGAATTGGGCTGCCCCAGAATCTGTTTCGGCTGATCGACCAGTCCCGAGCACCTTCCAGCCACTTTCCGAACGACCCGTCGCGGACGTGGCCGGGAACCCAGGTGATTTGCTGGTTGAGCTCGACCATCCGGTCCCGGAACCTGGTGACCTCGACGAACCAACTCGATACCGCCTTGTAGATCAGTGGGGTTTCACATCGCCAGCAGTGCGGGTACGGGTGCTCGTAGCTGCCCTGTCGCACCAGCGTCCCTGCCTCGCGCAGTGCCCGGGAGATCGGGGTGTTGGCCTCGAAGACCTGCAAGCCGTCGAGGTCGGGTACGACCGAGGTGAACCGGGCATGCTCGTCCACGGTCACCACGACCGGGATGCCGTGGGCAGCACAAAGGTTCTGGTCGTCCTCGCCGTAGGCGGGAGCCAGGTGCACGACCCCGGTGCCATCTTCAGTGGTGACGAAGTCGCCCGGCAGGATCGTGAAAGCTCGCTCGGTGCCGAAGCGCTCGGTGTCGGAGAGGTAGTCGAACAACGGGGTGTACCGCTTGCCGACCAGGTCCGCACCGCGGATGGTGTCCAGCCGCTGCTGGCCCTCGAGATCGGCGGCGTAGGCCTCCACCCGGTCCACGCCGAGGATGGTCCGGGCCCCGCTGGCGTCGGCGAAGACCGCGTACTCGAGATCCGGGCCGACGGCTACCGCGAGGTTGGACGGCAGTGTCCACGGGGTCGTCGTCCATGCCCACAGCTTCTCGCCGGTGTCGAGGGTGAAGGCCACGGTGACTGCCGGATCCTGCCGACTGCGGTAGACGTCGTCCATCCGGGTCTCGGTCGCCGACAGCGGGGTCTCGCACCGCCAGCAGTAGGGCAGCACCCGGAATCCCTTGTAGATCAGGCCCTTGTCGTAGAGCGTCTTGAATGCCCACATGACGCTTTCCATGTACGGCAGGTCAAGGGTCTTGTAATCGTTGTCGAAGTCCACCCACCGGGCCTGGCGGGTGACGTAGCGCTCCCACTCCTGGGTGTAGCGCAGGACCGAGGAACGGCAGGCGTCGTTGAACTTCGCGACACCCATCTCGACGATCTCCGGTTTGCCGGATATCCCGAGTTGCTTCTCGGCCTCCACCTCGGCTGGTAGCCCGTGGCAGTCCCAGCCGAAGCGTCGCTCGACCCGCCTCCCGCGCATCGTCTGATAGCGCGGGACGATGTCCTTGACGTAGCCGGTAAGCAGGGCGCCGTAATGGGGCAGTCCGTTGGCGAACGGTGGGCCGTCGTAGAAGACGTACTCGTTGCTGCCGTCGGTCCCCCCCTCACGGGCCTCGACGCTGGCCGGGAAGGTCGCCTCCGCTGCCCAGGTGGCGAGGGTGTCTCGCTCCAGGTCGGGCAGCTGCGGACTCGGCGTGACCACCACGGGGTCGCCGGTACTGGTGCGATGCCGGGGGTAGGACATCTCGGTTCTCGCCTCGTTCCTCTTTGCGCTCAATCGACAAAAGCCTGCTCGATCTGCGCAAGGACGAACGCTGTGGCCGCTTGGCCACCGCACCCGCGGTACCACCCTGCTTGGCCCGCGTTGCCTTCTCGGCGCGGCGGACCCGCTCTGGTCGTGCTGGCTATGACGGGCCACTCCCGTCCGGTTCTACTGGGGTCGACGTCTGTTCACGACGTGACCCGTTCTTCCGGAGGCTCGCCGGTGATGGCCGGGTCGATGCCTGTCCTGCCAAGAGTACGGCGTAGGCGAGAATGTCGTATGGCCGCACCCAGTTGGACCAGCTGCGGCGGGCCTGCGTGAGTACCGAGGAGTTCGCGCCGGTCCTTTTGGTCGGGGCGGTCGTCGTCTTGGTGGCCGTGCTGGCCGTCCGAGTGGCCAGCCGGATCGGCCTGCCCAGTCTGCTGCTCTATCTCGGTCTCGGCTTGGTGCTCGGGGAATCCGGCCTGGGGATCGAGTTCGAAAGCGCCGAGCTGACCCAGGTCCTCGGACTCACTGCGCTTGCGGTCATCCTGGCCGAGGGCGGGCTCACTACGCGCTGGACGTCAGCGCGCGCGGTCCTGGGGCCGGGCATCCTGCTCGCAACGGTTGGTGTGGCGGTCAGCGTGTTCATCACCGCAGGGGTGGTGATGCTGGTCTTCGGCGCCGATCTCCCCACCGCGCTGCTGTTCGGCGCAGTCGTCAGCTCCACCGACGCCGCGGCCGTCTTTGCCACCCTGCGTGGGCTCGGCCTGCCGACCCGGGTGTCCCGAACGCTGGAGCTGGAGAGCGGCTTCAACGATGCTCCGGTCGTGCTGGTGGTCATCGCGCTGGCCGAGGCGCTGACAAACTCAGGATCTGGCGGCTTGGCGGTGCTCATCGCGTTGATCGGCTACCAACTCATCGCCGGTGCGTTGATCGGCATCGCGATCGGCATGGCTGGGGCGTGGGTGCTGCGTCGCAGCGCCCTGCCGATCTCCGGGTTGTATCCGCTGGCCACGGTCGCGCTGTGCCTGACCGGATATGCCGGCGCCATCGTTGCGCATTCCTCAGGATTCATGGCGGTCTACGTCTGCGGCCTGGTTCTCGGAAACTCCGCGCTTCCGCACCGGACCGCCACGCTGGGTTTCGCCGAGGGCCTGGCCTGGTTGGCTCAGATCGGTCTATTCGTCCTGCTCGGGCTGCTGGCAAGCCCGAGTCGATTGCTCGACGCTGTGGGGCCGGCCATCGTGATCGGCCTCGCCCTTCTGCTGCTGGCACGCCCGATCTCGGTTGTCCTCTCGGTCGTCTGGTTCCGGATTCCTTGGCGGGAACAGGCCTTCCTCGCCTGGGCGGGGCTGCGCGGCGCGATACCGATCGTGTGGGCCACGATCCCGATCTCGGCGGCAGTACCTGACGCGGAACGCATCTTTGACACCGTCTTCGTCCTGGTGGTCGTCTTCACCCTCATCCAGGGCACGAGTCTGCCGACCGTGGCTCGCTGGCTGCGGTTGGCAAGCACCTTAGCTGAACGTGAGGTAGATGTTGAATCCTCCACGTTGGAGGAACTGCACGCCGAGTTGCTGCAGTTCACGGTTCCGTCGGCCTCACGGCTGCACGGCGTGTACGTCTCCGAGCTCCGGTTGCCGCCGGACGCGGCAGTGACTCTGCTCGTACGGGACGGCCGCTCCTTCGTGCCCGAGGCCTCGACCAGACTCGCCAGCGGTGATCAGCTTCTGGTTGTCACTACGATCGGCTCGCGCGAGGCCACCATGAGCCGACTTCGAGCCGTCAGCCGGGCCGGTCGGCTGGCGCGGTGGCGCGGTGAGCTCGGGGGCAGACTTCCCGAGTGAGCCCGAGCTCGCGGTGGGTCGGTGCGCCGCGTTGTGCCGCTGAGACTGCGACCGTAAGGTGGCACGCCACATGCCCGCCGCTGACCGTCTGCGTCGGGTGACCGATTAGGCGATGGAGTGTGCCGGGTGGCCGCAGCGAAGAAGGCACCTACGAAGAAGGCTGCACCAGCCAAGAAGGCTGCACCAGCCAAGAAGGCACCTACGAAGAAGGCTGCACCAGCCAAGAAGGCACCGGCCAAGAAGGCACCGGCGAAGAAGGCTGCACCCGCCAAGAAGGCTGCACCCGCCAAGAAGGCGCCGGCCAAGAAGGCACCGGCCAAGAAGGCACCGGCCGCACAGAAGCCCCCGTCGACGTCCCCCGCCGAGAAGGCGGCCACGGCCAGGAAGAGGGTCGCGCCAGGCAAGCCAACTGCGGCGAGCAAGGCGGTCTCCCTTTGGACGCGCAGGGAACTCAGCGCCGTCGGCAAGACCCTCGAGGCCGAGCTGGGGGAGCTGCGTGGCGAGTACGCAGAGACGATGGCAACACTGAACGACTTGCAGCAGACGGTGAGTGACAGCTCAGGGGACGATCAGGCCGACGCCGGAAGCAAGACCTTCGAACGCGAACATGAGATGTCACTTGCCAACAACCGCCTGGATCTGATCACTCAGATCGAGCACGCGCTGGTCCGCATCGCCGACGGCAGCTACGGGCGATGTGAGAGCTGCGGTGAGCCGATCGCCAAGGCACGGCTGCAGGCATTTCCCAGCGCCACCATGTGCCTGACCTGCAAGCAACGTGAAGAACGGCGCTGAGCCCCCGGACGCTGAGCCGGACGGCGTTGATCGCCCGCGCCGCCTGGGCCTGCTGCTCACGGTGGGAGCGATCATCTTTGCCCTCGACCTGGCGAGCAAGCTCGTGGTGGTCGCAACCCTGTCCGACCAACCCCCCCTGAAGCTGTTGGGAGGACTGATCTATCTCACCGAAGCGCGCAACACCGGGGCAGCGTTCGGACTCGCGCAGGGGATGACCGTCGTCTTCACCCTGGTCGCGGCCGTCGTGATCGTGGTGATCTTGAAAATCGCGCCCCGGCTGCGTTCCGCCGGGTGGGCTTGGGCGTTGGGCCTGGTGGTCGGCGGCGCGCTGGGGAATCTGATGGATCGAATCTTCCGCTCGCCCGGGGTCTTTCGGGGTGGCGTGGTGGACTTCGTCAGCATCCTGGACCCCGCAGGCCAGGTATGGCCGATCTTCAACGTCGCCGATTCGGCGATCGTCAGCGGCGGCCTGCTCGGCATTGTGATGGCTCTTCGAGGTCGAGACTTCGACGGGGCTCGCACCCACTGAGCCTCAATCAGATGAGCGCACACCCACGAGAAGTCAGCAGAGTTCGGCAGACTGTCGAATGTGACTGAGCTCCGTGGCCTGCCCGTACCGGAAGGGCTGGCCGGTCTGCGTGTCGATGCGGCCCTGACCCGGCTGTTCGGCCTGTCCCGGACGAAGGCCGCCGATCTGGCCGATGCCGGAGACGTGAGCGTGGAGGGGCGAGTCCGCGGCAAGGGCGACCGGCTCGTGGCCGGGGCCTGGCTCGAGGTAGCTCTGCCCGGTCCGGAGGCCCCCCCGGCGCCGCCGGAGCCCGTGGACGGGTTGAGCGTCATCTACGTCGACGACGAGATCTTGGTCATTGACAAGCCGGTCGGCGTCGCCGCCCACCCGAGCCCTGGGTGGACCGGGCCGACCGTCACCAGCGGGGTAGCCGCGATGGGCTACGTGATGGCCAGCAGCGGAGCCGATGAGCGGCAGGGCATCGTGCACCGCCTCGACGCCGGGACGACCGGGCTGATGGTCCTGGCCAGGAGTGAGTCGGCCTACACCGCACTCAAGCGTGCCTTCAAGGAGCGCACCGTTGACAAGGGATACCACGCGCTGGTCCAAGGCCATCCCGACCCGAGCACCGGCACCATCGATGCACCTATCGATCGCAATCCCACGCATGACTGGAGATTCGCGGTCGTGGCAGGAGGACGCCCTTCGGTGACGCATTACTCGACGCTCGAGGCGTTTCCGGCGGCCAGCCTGCTCGACATCATTCTGGAGACCGGCCGTACTCACCAGATCCGGGTACACATGACAGCGCTGCGTCACCCCTGCGTCGGGGATGCGATCTACGGTGCCGACCCGACGTTGGCAGCGCGGCTCGGACTGTCCCGGCAGTGGCTGCATGCCGTACGACTGGAGTTCGCGCACCCGGCGACGGGCGCACCGGTGAGCTTCACCAGCCCGTACCCGCCCGACCTGGCCGCTGCCCTGGACATCCTGGCGGCGGACCAGCGATGAGCTGGCTGCCGGATTCGTTGGCCGATTTCGGTCCCGCCACCCTCGCCGCGCTGTTGGTCGGCGGATATCTCGTCCTGGGTGAGCCGTTCGTGGGGTGGGTTCTGCATCGGCGGTTCGAGGCAGTGGTGGGAGTGGCCCCGGGGGCCCGACGCTGGCTGTACGGGCGATTACTCCTCCTCGAATGGGGCCTGGTAGCCATCGTCGTCGCCGTCTCAGTGGTGGCGGCGCGGGTCGGCTGGTCAGAACTGGGGCTGCGCTTGCCGGATCGGGTGGGCGTCGTCACCGGCCTGGTGGTGGTTGTGGTCCTCGCGGTGACGGTGCTGTCGGTGCGTGCACTGCGTACCGGGGTGTTGCTGAAGACCGAATCGGAATCGGCAACGTTGCGCTCCGTGGGGTCCTTACTTCCGCGTACCGACTCCGAACGTCGCCTTTTCTCCGTGGTGGCGTTGACCGCCGGGATCGCCGAGGAAGTGGTCTACCGCGGCTTCGGTATCGCCGTGTTGGCGGCCTTGGCCCCGGCGCTGCCGTGGTGGGCCCTGGTCGTGCTGGCTGGCCTGGCCTTCGGATTGGCACACGCCTACCAGGGGCTGGCCGGAATCCTGACCACCGGCCTGCTCGGCTCGGTTCTGGCTGCGGTCTATCTCGATACCGGATCCCTGCTGGTGCCGGTCCTGTTGCACGCCCTGATCGACCTCCGCTTCCTGGGTGTCCCTCCCGACGTCTTGCCTGGGGTGGGGACCCAGCCGACCCCTCCCGCCTCGGCAAGCTCCGACTCGCGGGCAGCATCCGGCGACAGTGGCGAGCCCGGCCCCAGCGACACACAACCCATCGATTTCGGACGGAGGCCATGACCGAGCAGTCCGCCGCGGCGTGGCCGGGTGTCCTACGCGCCGTCGCCGACAGCGACGCAGCCGGTGTGCGCGCGCTGATCGGAGGCTGCTTCGCCGAGTACGACGGGTGCGTACTCGACCCTGATGGAATAGATGCCTGGATGGCCACGCCGGCCAGCTCGTACGCAGGCAAGGGTGGGCAGTTCTGGGTCCTCTCGGTGCCTGGTGGTGCGACGCTGGCGGCCTGTGTCGGCTGGGCCCCGGAGGCTGACGGTCGGGCAGAACTGAAGAACCTCTACGTCAGAGCATCGGCCAGAAGGCGAGGTCTGGGCCGCCGCCTGGTCCAGCTGGTGGAGGAGGCTGCCCGCGGGTACGGCGCGGACACGGTGTTGCTGTGGAGCGACACCCGCTTCCTGGATGCGCACCGGCTCTACGAGGATCTCGGCTATCAGCGGACCGGGCAGCGCGCGCTGTACGACCCCTCGAACTCGATCGAGTACGGCTTCGCCAAGGCCCTGCCACCGGTGCCGCCGCCCGGCTGAGTTGTGACTCCGTCCGGAGAGCCAGGTTCGGCCTAGCGAGGCTGCGATGTATGAGATCTGCTCGCGGTGTTGCACCGCCGTGATCGAGGTTGCCTGCCTGCTGCAGTAAGAGGCGAACTCCTAGCGTCACCCAGCGAACTGAGTGTCGGTCGCGTGGTCTACAAAGGCAGAGCGCCACAATCACTGTTCGCCCCGAACCGAGCACCTTCCCCTCTCGGTCCCGATTCGATGAGGAGATTTTTGGCCGCGATGGGTCACTCGGATCAGTTCGTGCACCTGCATGTGCATACCGAGTACTCCATGCTCGACGGCGCGGCCAAGCTGCCGGAGCTGATCGCCGAGACCACACGCATGGGCATGCCCGCGATCGCGATGACCGATCATGGCAACGTCTTCGGTGCCTACGACTTCCACCGTCAGGCCACCGACGCCGGAATCAAGCCGATCATCGGCATGGAGGGTTACTACACGCCGGGCAGCCGTTTCGACCGGCAGCTCTTCGACTTCGGCGACTCGATCATCGAGGAGCTCGGGGACGGCGGGTCCAGCCGCGGCAAGTCGGCGTTCTGCCACATGACGATGCTGGCCACCAGCACGGTCGGGATGCGCAACCTGTTCCGGATCTCCTCGCTGGCCAGCCTCGAGGGGCACTACCGTAAGCCCCGCTTCGACCGGGACCTGCTGGAGCGCTACGGCGAGGGCCTGATCGCCACGACCGGCTGCCCCTCCGGCGAAGTCAACATGTGGTTGCGAGCCGGTAAGTACGACAAGGCATTGTCCGCCGCCGCGGACTTCCGGGACATCTTCGGGAAGGACAACTTCTACGTCGAACTCATGGAGCATGGCCTCGAGATCGAGCGGGCCACCCGCAAGGACCTGCTCCGGATCGCCGACGAGCTGGCCCTACCGCTACTGGCCACCAACGACCTGCACTACACCCACCAACACGACTCGCGCTCCCACGACGCCCTGCTGTGCATTCAAACGGGCGCAAAACTGGCCGAGGCCAAGCGCTTCCGGTTAAACGGCGACGGTTACTACCTGAAGTCCCCGGCCGAGATGCGGGCGTTGTTCACCGAGCATCCGCAGGCCTGCGACAACACCCTCCTGGTCGCCGAGAAGTGCGCCGATGTCACGTTCGCCGAGGGTGTGGACCTGATGCCGCGCTTCGACGTACCGGTCGGGGAGTCCCAGGAGTCGTGGCTGGTCAAGGAGGTCGAGCTCGGCCTGCAGCTTCGCTACCCCAACGGAGTTACCGACCAAGCGCGTAAGCGCGCGGAATACGAGCTGGGCGTCATCTGCCAGATGGGTTTCCCGGCCTACTTCCTGGTCGTCGCCGATTTCATCCGCTTCGCCCGCGAGGCCGGGATCCGGGTCGGACCCGGCCGTGGTTCAGCAGCTGGCTCGATCGTGGCCTACGTCCTCCAGATCACCGACCTGGACCCGCTGGAGCACGGGCTGCTCTTCGAGCGATTCCTCAACCCCGAGCGCGTGTCGATGCCCGACATCGACATCGACTTCGATGAGCGAAGGCGCAGCGAGGTCATCCGGTACGTCTCGGACAAGTACGGCGAGGACCGAGTCGCCCAGATCGTCACCTACGGCACGATCAAGGCCAAGGCGGCGATCAAGGACGCCTGTCGGGTGATGGACAAACCCTTCACCCTCGGCGAGCAGCTGACCAAGTTGATGCCGACACCGGTGATGGGCAAGGACATGTCCCTGTCGGGCGTTTTCGATCCCGCCGATGCTCGCTACAGAGAAGCCGCGGACTTCCGCAAGCGCTACGAGGAGGATGCCGACGCCAAGGAGGTCGTTGACCAGGCGCGCGGCCTCGAGGGTCTGAAACGACAGTGGGGGGTGCACGCCGCCGGCGTCCTGATCGGCAGCCAGCCCCTCATCGATCTCATCCCGATCATGCGTCGTGAGGCCGACGGTGCGGTGATCACCCAGTTCGACTACCCGACCTGCGAAACCCTCGGCCTGCTCAAGATGGACTTCCTGGGGTTGCGCAACCTCACGATCCTCGAGGACGCGGTCAACGCCATCGCCATCGACGACGGCCCCGTCCTGGATCTGTCCACTCTGGCTCTCGACGACCAGCCGACCTACGAGTTGCTCAGCCGCGGCGACACCCTGGGCGTATTCCAGCTCGACGGTGGTCCGATGCGGGCCCTGCTGCGTTCCTTACGGCCGGACTCCTTCGTCGACATCGCCGCTGTTCTGGCGCTCTACCGGCCAGGTCCGATGGGTGCCAACGCGCACAACGACTATGCCGACCGCAAGAACGGCCGGCAAGAGGTGGGTGCCATCCACCCCGAGCTCGAAGAACCGCTGGCCGAAATCCTCGATGAGACCTATGGGCTGATCGTCTTTCAGGAGCAGGTCCTGGCAATCGCCCAGAAGATCTCCGGCTACACCCTTGGCGAGGCCGACCTGCTACGCCGCGCGATGAGCAAGAAGAAGAAGTCCGAACTAGACGCGCGAAAGGTCTCCTTCTACTCCGGTGCTCGCGCGAACGGCTATTCCGAGCCAGCGATCACGGCGCTGTGGGACATCTTGCTGCCCTTCTCCGACTACGCGTTCAACAAGTCGCACACCGCCGGGTACGGACTGGTCTCCTACTGGACGGCCTACCTCAAGGCCAACCACCCAGCTGCGTACATGGCCGCGCTGCTCACCTCGATGCGCGATGACAAGGATCGGATGGCGGTCTACCTCGGGGAGTGCCGCCGGATGGGCGTCACTGTGCTGCCGCCCGACGTCAATTCCTCGACCGCGGACTTCGCCCCGGTTGCAGGCAACATCCGGTTCGGCCTGGGCGCGATCCGCAACGTCGGCCGCAACGTGGTGGCCGGTATCGAGCGGGCGCGTGAGGAGTCCGGGGACTTCACCGATTTCTTCGACTTCCTGCGCAAGGTCGACGCCGTGGTGTGTAACAAGAAAGTCCTGGAGTCTTTGATCAAGGCAGGCGCGTTCGACTCGCTGAGCCACTCCCGGCAAGGTCTGCTCACCGTGCACGCCCAAGCGGTGGACATGGTCCTCGATGTCAAGCGGGCCGAGGCGGTCGGTCAGTTCGACCTCTTCGCCGACGCCCTGGACGAGGACGGCTCGAACGCCGCGATGATGGACCTCCCGGTGCCCGCTGCCGATTGGGACAAACGCGAACGGCTGGCCTTCGAGCGAGACATGCTTGGCCTGTACGTCTCGGACCATCCGTTGCTCGGACTGGAACATGTCTTGGCTGCCCATGCCGAGGTCAAGATCGCTGATATCCAGACAGGTCAGGTAGAGGACGGATCGTTTGTCACGATCGCCGGTCTGCTGTCTGGCTTGACCCTGCGTACGACCAGGGCCGGGGCGCCCATGGCTTCGGCCAACCTGGAGGACATGGGTGGCTCGATTGACGTCATGATCTTTCCCCAGACCTACACCAAGGTGAGCCTGGACCTGGCGAACGACGCGATTCTCACCATCCGAGGACGGGTCGAACGGCGAGAAGAGTCGCCCAAGATCATCGTCCAGGAGGTCGGCGTGCCGGACATCACCCAGGCGGTGCGCGGGCCGGTGATGGTATCCATGGCGGCGACGCGATGTACCCCGCCGATCGTCGCCCGGCTGCGCGAAGTGCTCGGGACGCATCCGGGCACTACCGAAGTGCGGCTTCGGCTGCTCAACGGCGGCCGGGAGACCGTGCTTCGCCTGGATCAGGGCCTGCGGGTGAGTCCGACCGCATCGCTGATGGGCGAGATCAAGGCCTTGTTGGGGCCGGCCAGCGTCGCTTTGATGTAGTGCGACTGAGGTTCTCCGTGAACCTCGCCGATGGCCGGATCGGAGAAAGTCATCTGCTACCGCTCGCCGTCGGTTCATCGGTAGCCTCTAGCCGTGCCCAGCTTTCCACACCGTGCGGCGAGCAAGACGTCCGCGACTTCCGTCCCCGCCGAGGGTGGCGACCCGGTGAGCATCTACGGCGGCCGCCCGTTGGGGGCACGGTTTCCTTCCCAGGCACCGACAAGCCCGGCTGGCTCCCGAACCGGAGGCTGGAGGCTGCGGAACTGGCGACTGCGCACCAGACTGATCGTCCTGCTGGTGATTCCCTTGGTGCTTGCCGGGGTCCTGGGCGGCTTTCGGATCGCCGGGTCGGTGGGCGACATCCAGGACCTCTCGGTAGTAGAGCGCGAGGTAGCTCTCGGTGAACAGGTTGCGATGGTCATCGATGCGTTGCAAACCGAGCGTCATCTGGCGGCCGCCGCAGCGGCCACCGACGCACTTGAACAGCAAGCCCTCGTCGAGGCACAGATCCAGCAGGTGGACATCGACGTCGCGGCCATGCGTGACGTAGAAGCCGATCCAAGCGCTCTGGACGAGTCATCCTCGGCTGCTTACCAGGATGTCTTGAGACGCCTCGACTCCTTGGCAGGGATTCGCGAAGAGGTCTTCGCCCCTGACACGTCCGTAGAGGGGGCTATCGGCCGGTACAGCGAAGTCATCGCGACGCTGACGAGGTTCAGCCGGATAGTGCTGGCGGGAACAGGGTCCGAGTCTGCCTCCCTTGCCACCGGAATCCCCTTCTTGGCCGAGGCCAAGGAACAGCTCTCGGTGCAGCACGCGGTGCTGCTGGCGGCCACTCTCGACAATCAGGCCACTGCGGCGCAGACGTCCGAGCTGCGCTCGGCCGACGCCAGCTTCGATGCCGCCGTCCGCAACTTTTCCGAATCTGTCCCGTCCGCAGAACGACAGATCTACTTCAGCACTGTCACCAACGATGCGCTGATAGCTCGTGAACGCTTGCTGAGCATCGGCTTGGGGGAGTGGCCGATCTTCATCCCCCTGGAAAGCATCACCACGGAATGGGACGAGGCCGCGACCACGCTCCGCGGAATGTTGCGGGTGGTCGAGGCGTCCCTGAGCGATGACCTGCAGGCAGAGATCGCGGCCACAAGAGAGGTGGCGGTAGCCGGTACCGTCCGCGATGCCTCGATCGTGGTGCTCCTGCTGCTGTTCACGTTGATCTTGCTCGTGCTGGTGGCCCGCTCGATCCTGCGACCGCTGCTGGCCCTGCGAACTGGTGCCCTCGACGTCGCGCAGCGGCGGCTGCCAGCGCTCGTCGAACAGCTACGCCGGCCCGGCGGCTGGAAGGACGACGTGCGGGCCACGCCGATGGCGCTGAACACCAGTGAAGACATCGGTCAGGTGGCTAGGGCGTTCGACGAGGTGCACCGAGAGGCCGTGCGGCTGGCCACCGAGCAAGCCATGATGCGCAGCACCGTCAATGACATGTTCGTGAACCTGTCGCGCCGCAGTCAGGGCATGGTCGAGCGCCAACTGAGGATCATCGATGCCCTGGAAAGTGGTGAACGCGATCCCGAGGCGCTCGGCGAACTGTTCCGTCTGGACCACCTCGCGACTCGGATGCGTCGCA
>JACCUF010000262.1 GCA_013811975.1 Geodermatophilaceae bacterium
GTCACCGCCCGCGCAGCGACTCTGGCGGCGGGCGGTTCGGGTGCGGCCAACGCGGCCCGAGCGGCCGAGGACACCGGGCGCACGTCACGCTGGCCGACATTGTCGCCGGCCGCCCCGTCCACAACCGGATCGATCATGGCGGTGTCGCCGTCCCGGGAGTCATCGATTACGTCAGCGACGACGCAGGTGATGTTGTCCGGACCACCGCCGCGCAGGGCCAACTCGATCAAGCGGTCCGCGGACTCCTGCGGATCCGGGATCTGCAGCGTCTCATGGATGGTCTCATCGGACACGACACCGGAAAGGCCGTCGCTGCAAAGGAGGTACCGGTCATCGATGCGCGTCTCCCGGATGGACAGATCCGGTTCCACTTCGTTGCCGTTGAGAGCGCGCAGGATGAGATTGCGCTGCGGATGCGAGCGGGCTTCCTCCTCGGTGATGCGACCCTCGTCGATCATTGCCTGGACGAACGTGTCATCGTGGGTGATCTGGGCGAAGACGCCGTCCCGAAGTAGGTAGCCGCGGGAATCACCTATGTGGCACAGGGCAATTCGCGATCCGGCGAACAACAACGCGGTCAGTGTCGTACCCATGCCCTCGAGCGAACTGTCTTCTCTCACCAACTCACGCAGGTGCTCGCTGCTCTCGTTGAGGGCCCGAGCCAGAGCGGCCAGCATGTCGCCGGTGGGCAGCTCTTCGTCCAGGTGTTCCAACGCTGCGATCACGACTTGGCTGGCCACGTCGCCACCTGCGTACCCGCCCATCCCATCGGCGACAGCCAACAGGCGAGGTCCGGCGTAGACGGAGTCGTCGTTCTTGGCGCGGATCAAGCCGCGGTCGGAGCGCGCCGCGTACCGCAGGGCCAACGTCATCGCTGGTCCGCCTCTCGGCTCATTGGTGCAGCTCGATGACGGTTGCCCCGATTCGGATCGGCTGGCCCGGCGCCACTGCCAGCGGGCCCTGGACGCGTTGCTGGTCGAGGTAGGTGCCGTTGGTGGAGCCTAGATCTTCGACGTACCAGCGGCCGTCTCGCTGGGTGAGCCGCGCGTGCCGCGAGCTGGCGAAATCATCTGTCAGTACGAGGGTCGAGTCATCGGCACGCCCGATGAGGATGGTCTGGCCGCCCAGCGTGATGCGCGTCCCGGCCAGCGGACCGGCGGTCACCCGCAACTGCTTGAGCGGTCTACCGGATCTGCGACCTGGGGGCGCTGCGCTGCGTGCCGGAGCGGAGACCCGCTTGGCGCGACCGCCCAGCAGGTCAGCGCGTACGACCCGGAAGGCAACCAGAATGAACAGCCACAACAGGGCCAGGAAACCGAAGCGGAAGATCTGCACCACGATCTCGGCTGTCACGAAGGCTCCCGCCCAGACCGAGGGCCCTTGCGGTAGACCAGGACTGAATGTCCGATCCGGATGACATCACCGTCAGACAGCAGAATGTGCGGCACCCTGCGGCCGTTCACGATGGTCCCGTTGGTAGAACCGAGGTCGACGACGTTCGCCTTGCCGTTGCCCAGTTGAACGTCCACGTGCCGCCGCGAGACTCCGGTGTCAGGCAACCGGATCGAGGCTTCGCTACCGCGGCCGATGATGTTGCTTCCCTCGTGTAATTCATGGTGGGTGTTCGGGCCATCGACGACCAGCGCATGCGAGATCGGCGCCGCCGGTCGGGGGAGCGTCGGGCCGCCGGCCGAACCGGCAGACGGCACCGGCGGTAACCCCCCCTGAGCCGGCGCGGATCGTGCTGGCCCGGCGCTCGGCGCTAGCCGTGGCACAGGTGGCAACCCGGCGCCTGGGCCGCCCGGTGCCCCAGCGCCCGCAGGCTGTTGCCAAGCGTCGCGCACGGCCGCCGCCGACGGGCGTGCCTGTACCCGCGATCCTGGGTCGGCGTCGACCCGGCTGTCGACGTGGAAGACGCCGGTCCGCAGCTCATCTTCACAAGCGAGGCTGACTTGGATCATGCCGAAGGTGGACCAGCCCTCGGCCTCCACATGCTCCTGGACCATCTCGGCCATGGTGGCGCTGAGTTCGGCCTCCCACTCGGCCAGGTACTCATAATCGCTAAGCCCCAGTCGTACGACGTAGCGGTTGGGCACCATCACTCGGCCCTCGCCGACGACCATCTTCTGTTCGGTCGCCTCGCGCTCGAGGGCCTTCGCGATCTCGGCCGGGTGGACCTTGCCTTTGAATAGGCGCGCGAAGGCCACGCCAACGATGCCCTCGAGCCTTCGCTCGAAGCGCTGCAGCACGCCCACGTATCCCTCCGGCTTCCTTCGACTCTCGATGGTATCTGTGGAGGTGTTGGGTCCACGTGTTAGCGGCTCTTCTGGCGCCCGGCCGCTTGCCCGATCACCGCTGTTAGGCTGGGCGACCGCTGGGGCAAGTGGCGGAATGGCAGACGCGCACGGTTCAGGTCCGTGTGTCCGAAAGGACGTGGGGGTTCAACTCCCCCCTTGCCCACCCTGGCAAAAGGAGATCAGCACAGTACCGAGCAGACTGGGCAAGTGCCCGGATCACTGCGGTTGCGCGAGGCCACCAAGGCTGACATCGCAGCCATCGCCGCGGTCTTCGCCCCGTACGCGACCGAGACGCTGGTGACGTTCGAGACGAACGCACCAACCGAAGGCGAGTGGCTCGACAGACTGCAGGCAACGCATCGAGCGGGGCACCCCTTCCTCGTCGCCACCCTGGACTCGGCGGTCATCGGCTACGCCTTCGTCGCACCATGGAAGACCAAGCCGGGGTACGCGCACACCGTGGAGAACTCGATCTATCTGGCACCCGAACACGCCGGGTACGGGTACGGGCGGCGGCTGCTAGAGGAACTGCTGGTTCGCGCCGGAGATGCCGGTGTCCGACAGGTCATCGCCGTGATCGCCGACGGCGGCAGTCCCGCATCACAGAAGCTGCACAGTTCGGCCGGGTTCACCGAAGTCGGCCGGCTCAACAGAGTGGGTATCAAGCTCGGGCAATGGATCGACACCGTCCTGATGCAGCGCAGTCTCGAAACGCCGGTCATCGTCGACCGTGAGTATCCGTGACTGCCAGCGTTCT
>JACCUF010000277.1 GCA_013811975.1 Geodermatophilaceae bacterium
ATGTGGTTGACTACGAGGTATTGCCTATACGGCAACACCATGTCCAAGTTATGAGGAGCTTACTATTACGCGCACCGGACTACCAGCGACCCGGCAGGTGGGCTCCGTCCAGCGGGCAATCGCGGTCCTCGACGCGCTGGCCGAGGGTGGTGCGGAGTTGGGCACGAACGAGATCGCAAGACGAACCGGGATCAATGCCAGCAGCATCTCCCGGCTGCTCTCGACGCTGACCGAAGCGGGCCTCGTTCAGCACCTGGCCGGCACCGGCCGCTACCGGCTGGGCGTCCGGATCCTCCAACTGGCCAGCGCCGCGCGGGAGAATCTGGACCTCCGCGCGGTGGCCCGTCCGCTGCTCGCGGAGCTCGCCCAGGTCAGCGGCGAGACGGTCACCCTGTCCCTGCCCGGCGAGCACGACGTGTTGACCGTCGATTTCGTGCAGAGTTCCCGGTCGGTGCGCAGCGTGGCCGAAATCGGCCGCAACAGCGTCGCGCACGCCACCGCGACCGGAAAGGTCTTCCTGGCCTGCGGGGGCCACTTGCCCGAGGGCGACCTGACGGCATACACCGACCTCACGATCACCGACCGCACGGCTCTGGCGACCAGGATCGAGGAGATCGCCACGCAGGGGTACGCGCTGGCCCTGCGCGAGCGCGACAAGGACCTGAGTGCCGTGGCGGTTCCCGTGCTCGACGGAGGTCAGCAGTTGATCGCCATCATCGGGATCCAGGGACCGGCGACACGTTTCGACGTCGCGACGATGACCGCGCTGGTGCCAGCCATGCGCGACCGGGCCGCGTTGATTGCGGCGGCGTTCTGAGCTGCAACCTCTGGACGCCTCACCGGGACGCCACTAGCATCCACTGCGAGTAAACAGAGTCTCCCCACAGGGAACACACAGCGCGAATTGTCGGGTCAGGACTGGCACGGCATGCGGGACAGGGAGAGAACCAGATGGCAGGTCGCGTCGCGATCATCGGAGCCGGGCCCAGTGGCCTCGGACAACTGCGGGCCTTCGAGCAGGCCCGCAAGGCCGGGGCGGAGGTGCCCGAGGTCGTCTGCTTCGAGAAGCAGAGCGACTGGGGTGGCCTGTGGAACTACACCTGGCGTACCGGCCTGGACGAGTTCGGTGATCCCGTGCACGGCAGCATGTATCGCTACCTGTGGTCCAACGGCCCCAAGGAGTGCCTGGAATTCGCTGATTACACCTTCGACGAGCACTTCGGCAAGCCAATCCCCTCCTTCCCGCCACGGGAGGTGCTGGCCGACTACATTCTCGGCCGGGCGCGGGCCAGCGGCGTACGTCCGCAGGTGCAGTTCCAGACGGCGGTGCGCTGGGTCGCCTTCGACGAGGCCAACGACCGGTTCGAGGTCACTGTCGAGTCGCTGTCCGACAAGAGCACGCGGGTCGAGCATTTCGACTACGTGATCATTGCCACCGGTCATTTCTCGGTACCGAACATGCCCGACTACGAGGGGTTCTCCCGATTCCCCGGACGGGTACTGCACTCTCACGACTTCCGCGACGCGAACGAGTTCGCGGGCAAGGACCTCCTGGTGATGGGCAGCAGTTACTCGGCCGAGGACGTTGCCCTCCAGACGAAGAAGTACGGCGCCAAGTCGGTCACCATCAGCTACCGCAACCGCCCGATGGGCTTCGGCTGGCCCGACGGCATCGAGGAGGTTCCGGGCCTGCTCAGGATGGAGGGGAAGACCGCGCACTTCGCCGACGGGAGCAGTCGTGACGTCGATGCAATCCTGCTGTGCACGGGATACCAGCACAACTTCCCCTTCATCGAGGAAGGCCTGCGGCTGAAGACGTCCAACGTGCTCTATCCGCCGGACCTCTACAAGGGCGTCTTCTGGATCGACAATCCGAGGATGATGTACCTGTCGATGCAGGACCAGTACTACACCTTTACGCTGTTCGATGCACAGGCTTGGTGTGCAAGGGATTTCGTCCTCGGCCGGGCCACCCTCCCGTCGCAGGAGGAGATGCATGCTGACGTCGACAAGTGGCGCGCTCGCCAGGACGGCCTCGAGGACGCGGAGCAAGAAATCGACTTCCAGGCCGATCACATCCGAGCCGTTCTGGAGGGCACCGACTACCCGGACTTCGACATCGAGATGACAAAGGCGGAGTTTCGGGAGTGGGAGCACCACAAGGTGGAGTCGATCACCGGATACCGCGACCGGTCCTTCGTCTCACCGTGCACCGGTTCCAAGGCGCCCGTTCATCACACGCCATGGTGGGAAGCCCACGACGACTCGATGCAGACGTTCCTGGCCACCAAGGAGTAGAGCCGCAGCCGCGCCACCCCCCGCTCGCGGACCGGCCGGTCAGGAGCGGGGTTTCTCCTTGTCCGGGTCATAGAACGGGAACCGCACGACCTGAGCGGGAATCCGCTTCTGCTGGCCGTCCAGTTTGCCGACCTCGACCTCGGTGCCGATCTCGGCGTACTGCACCGAGATCCGGCACAGCGCGATGTTCTTGCGCAGAATCGGCGACCGGGTCGCACTGGTGATCACTCCGACCTGCGAACGGCCGACGTGGACACAGTCGCCATGCAGCGCTGTCTCATTGCCGGCCAGTTCCAGTCCCACCAACTGACGCTGGGGTGAAGCCTTGCGGGACAGCAGCGCCTCGCGCCCGACGAAGTCGTCCTCCTTGCTCTTGAGCGGCACGGTGAAACCGATGCCGGCCTCGTAGGGGTCGGTCTGGTCGGAAAAGTCGTAGCCGGCGAAGACCAGCCCGGCCTCGATCCGCAGGATGTCGAGGGCATCCAGGCCCAACGGCAGCAGCCCGTACGGCTGCCCGGCCTCCCACACCGCGTCCCAGAGCCCCGGGGCACGGTCGGGATGGACCCACAGCTCGTAGCCGAGTTCGCCGGAGTAGCCCGTCCGGGAGACCAGTAACGGGATGCCGTTGTGATCGCCCAACCGGCCGATCGCGAAACGGAACCAGCTCAGCTCGGAGAAGGCGGGCTGGGTCTGCGGGGTCCAGATGAGTTC
>JACCUF010000302.1 GCA_013811975.1 Geodermatophilaceae bacterium
CCCTGCTTCCTCGGCCGCCACAACCAGGTGTACGAGCCACCCCGCGAGCTGCTTGCTGTGATCCCGGGGGCGCAGTTCAAGGAGATGCCCCGAAACGCCGAGAAGTCCTTCTGCTGCGGCGCCGGCGGTGCCCGGATGTGGATGGAGGAGAAGATCGGCGAGCGGATCAACCTCAACCGCACCAAGGAAGCCGTCGCGACCGGAGCGCAGCAGATCGCCGTCGGCTGCCCGTTCTGCCGCGTCATGCTCTCCGACGGGCTCACGGCACTGCAGGCCGATGGTTCGGCGGCCGAGGATGTCGAGGTTCTCGACGTGGCGCAGATGCTTCTTGCCTCGGTACGGCGCTCGGCCACGGCCGACGGATCTCCGGCGCCGGAACCCACGGAGGTCGCCGGGATGACAGGTACGTCGCCCGTCGAGTCCGGTGACGACACCGATGCGGAGAGCCCGGTGACCGCCGAGGAGACCGACCCGATCGAGGCTGTCACGCCTGCGGAGTCCACCATCGTCGACCCGGGCACGCCCGAGACGGCCGAGCGCCTCGATGGCGAGACACCGTCTCCGGAGGAGACCGTTCATCCGGATCGTCCGTGAGACGCCACTGACCGGCTCAGTGACGTCACTGCGGTGTCGGGGTCCGCGGATGCTGTGCACGACCAGTCCACGTCTTATCCCCCCCGGCATCCCTCCCGGCCGTCATGACCAGCATCATTTATCGGGTTCACTATGGTGTTGACGTGACGTCATAGTGGTGTCATAGTAGTGCACATGGACATCAGCCCTTTCGTCGAAACGCTCCGCCGTGACCTCGCTCAGGCAGCCGAGGCAGGCGGCGACGACATCCGGGCCGCAGCCGAGCGGCTGGTGATGGCCCTCGATCCCGCGATCCGACTGACCCTGCTCGACGTGCTGTCCGAGGCGGCCTCGGAGATCACCAACGAGCTGGCCGGTCCGGCGGTGGAGGTCCGCCTGAAGGGCCGGGAGCCCATCTTCGTGGTCACCGGCGCAAGCCAGCCGCCCGAGTCAGAGTCGTCTCGCCTCCCGGAGACAGCCGATGAGCTCGACGGAGATGACCCCGTGGCTCGGATCACGCTGCGGCTTCCGGAGTCGCTCAAGGTCCGAGCGGAGGAGATCGCAACGAGTCGTGGACAGTCGCTCAACACCTGGCTCGTCAACGCGGCCCGGATGGCCACGTCCGCCGACTTCAACCTCAACATCTCGTCCACCGGAGTCAGCATGGGCATGGGGCCCGGGGCTCCCGGACGGAACCGATCATCCAGCAAGCGCATCCAGGGGTGGGTGCGATGACCCAGGAGGCAACCATGTACACGTTCCCCACGCCAGGACCCACCAACCTTCGCGTCGAGCTCGGTGTTGGCAGGTGCAACATCAGGGCCGAGGACACCGACACCACGACGGTCGAGCTCGTCGCGATTCACGGCGACAGCCACGCCCAGGAGCTGGTAGACCGGTCCACCGTCGAGCAGCGCGGCGACAATGTCGTCGTCCTCGTTCCCAAGGCAAAGGGCGGCCTGTTCGGTCGCAAGGGCGAGGTCGAGGCCACCATCGTCGTGCCGACAGCCACCAACGTCGACGTACAGCTGGGGTCGGCAGACCTGGATACGCGAGGCACCCTTGGGCGGGCGAAGGTCGGCAGCGGGTCCGGGGACATCACCCTGGAGGCCGCCACCGATGTCACCGCCAAGAGTGGATCCGGCGACCTGCGGATCGACCGGGCTACTGGATCGGTCTCGAGCAAGGGTGGATCGTCGGACACCCAGATCGGCTTCATCGGCGGCGACTTCGAGTTCCTCACCGGCTCCGGCGACATCGAGGTCAAGCAGATCCACGGTTCGCTGCGCGGCAAGGCCGGCTCCGGCGACATCGAGATCGGTCAAGCCGGCGACGGAGTCGACATCATCCTCGGCTCCGGCGATCTGGACATCGCGCGAGCCGATCGTGGGCTGCTCAAGGCCAAGACGGGCTCGGGTGACGTGACCATCGGCGTGGCGAACGGTACGGCGGTCTACCTCGACGTGGTCACCGGCTCCGGGGAGACACGTTCGTCTCTGGACGGCACCGCCGCGCCCACCGACGGCGAGCAGACCGTCGAGCTCAACGTCCGAACGGGGAGCGGTGATGTGGTCCTTCAGCGCGCCTAGCCGTTCCCGCCAGACGCCGCCTTCGGACGATGGCGAGCCGACGACGATTCGCAGCAAGAAACATCAAGAGCCTCCGCTTACACGACGTGCAAACTCTAAGCAGGCAACGACTTCCAGCCCCCGAAGGGACATCAGACCATGAACCTCAACGACCAGCTCGCCCGAGAGCTCATCCGCGAACGCATCGACCACCGGCTTCCGACCCGGCGGCCCGCACACCCTCGCGCGGCACGGGCCCTGCGACGTCTGGCCCAGCGCCTCGACAGTGTGCAGTGACTACTCAGATCGTGGTGCGGTGGAAGCCCAGGTGCGAGCGTGACTGGGTGGGACCGCGCTGACCTTGGTAGCGGGAGCCGTACTTCTCGCTTCCGTAGGGGTTCTCTGCCGGAGATGACAGCCGGAAGAAGCAGAGCTGCCCGATCTTCATCCCCGGCCACAGCTTGATGGGCAAGGTGGCGGCGTTGGAGAGCTCCAGCGTCACATGACCGGAGAAGCCGGGGTCGATGAAACCGGCGGTCGAGTGCGTGA
>JACCUF010000308.1 GCA_013811975.1 Geodermatophilaceae bacterium
GGCGGTTTCGTGGCCGAACGAGGCGCGGGTTCTTCGGGGTTGCCGCCGGGGTACCTGAGTGCGGCGGGTTCGTCGTTCGTCGACTTTCTCGGCCAGGAGGCTGCCCACCTGTTGCCAGCTCGGGGACTTCCCGCAGCCTCCGGTGCCGGACTGGCCCCGCACGCGACGACGATCGTCGCAGCAAGCTTCCCGGGGGGCGTCGTCATGGGCGGCGACCGGCGCGCCACGATGGGCAACCTGATCGCATCCCGCGACATCGACAAGGTCTTCGCCGCCGACGAGTACTCGGTGGTTGGCATCGCGGGTACGGCCGGGATCGCCGGTGAGCTGGTCCGGCTCTTCCAGGTCGAGCTGGAGCACTACGAGAAGATCGAGGGCACCACGTTGTCCTTGGACGGCAAGGCCAACCGGCTGGCGGCCATGATCCGTGGCAACCTTGGCGCGGCCATGCAGGGCCTCGCGGTCGTGCCGCTCTTTGCTGGGGTCGACGTCCGGCCCGACCATGACCCGTTGACCGACGAGGAAGCCGTACAGACTCCCGCGGCCTCGCTGCCCGGTCGGATCTTCGGATACGACGTCACTGGCGGCCTGTACGAGGAACGTGGTTACCACGCTGTGGGCTCTGGTTCGTTGTTCGCCAAGGGCAGTCTCAAGAAGACCTGGAACCAGCAGATGGGCCAGGATGAGGTCGTCCATGCCGTCGTCGAGGCGCTCTACGACGCCGCCGACGAGGACTCCGCCACCGGCGGCCCGGACATGGTGCGCGGCCTGATGCCGTCGGTCTTCGCAGTCACCAACACGGGAATCGAGCGGCTGGACGACGCGGCCGTGACCGCCGTCGCTTCGCAGGTCATCGCGCAGCGGCAGGAACTCACCGAGGGCACCCGCTCATGACCCAGATGCCGTATTACGCATCGGCCGAGCAGGTCATGCGCGATCGCTCGGAATATGCGCGCAAGGGCATCTCCCGAGGCCGTGGCGTCGCCGTACTCACCTATGCCGACGGCATCCTGTTCATCGCCGAGAACCCGAGCACCACGCTGCACAAAGTCGGCGAGATCTATGACCGGATCGGCTTCGCGGCAGTCGGTCGCTACAGCGAGTACGAGACCCTGCGTCAGGCCGGCATCCGGCTGGCCGACGTACGCGGGTACTCCTACAACCGGCGCGACGTCACCGGCCGGGTGCTGGCCAACGCCTACGCCCAGACGCTCGGGGCGATCTTCACTGAGCAGATGAAACCGTACGAGGTCGAGGTCTGTGTGGCCGAGCTCGGCGAGCAGCCGCGACGCGACGAGTTGTACCGGTTGACCTTCGACGGATCGGTCGTCGACGAGCCCGACTTCGTGGTCATGGGCGCGCAGGCCGAGGCCGTGAGTGCGGCCATCCGTTCGGGTTTCCAGGCCCGACTGCCACTGCGTGAGGCACTCGCTCTGGCTGCCTCCGCTCTGGCCAGCGGTGCGGCGGCGGCCGCGAACGGCAAAGCTGCCGGCGCTGGGACGGTGCAGGCTCTGCCACCGCAGAAGCTCGAGGTCGCGGTCCTGGACCGCAACCGGACCAAGAGAACGTTTCACCGGATCAGTGGAGCGGCACTACGGGATTTGTTGGGCGCACCGGACGGGCCCGAACCGGCACCGGACGGGCCGGCCACACCCGGCGATGTCGGCGAGGACTCGAGCGGATCGCCGGCATGACGCCGAGGCACGCCTAGGCTGGTCTCGTGGACCGGCGGATCTTCGGAATCGAGACCGAGTACGGCGTGACCTGTACGTTCCGGGGTCAGCGCCGGCTCTCGCCCGACGAGGTCGCCCGCTACCTCTTCCGCCGGGTGGTGTCCTGGGGTCGTTCCTCGAACGTGTTCCTGCGCAACGGTGCGCGTCTCTACCTCGACGTCGGTTCGCACCCGGAGTACGCCACGCCCGAATGTGACAACCTCCGTGAACTGGTCATCCACGATCGGGCGGGGGAGCGGATCCTCGAAGGACTGCTGGTCGATGCCGAGGCGCGGCTGCACGAAGAGGGCGTGACCGGAGACATCTACCTGTTCAAGAACAACACGGACTCCGCGGGTAACTCCTACGGCTGCCACGAGAACTACTTGGTCGGGCGGCAGGGGGAGTTCAGTCGGCTGGCAGATGTGCTCATCCCGTTCCTGGTCAGCCGCCAGCTGGTCTGCGGAGCCGGGAAGATCCAGCAGACCCCCCGCGGCGCGGTCTACTGCGTGAGCCAGCGCGCCGAGCACATCTGGGAGGGCGTGTCCTCGGCGACGACCCGATCACGGCCGATCATCAACACCCGCGACGAACCGCACGCCGACGCCGAGAAGTACCGGCGGTTGCATGTCATCGTCGGCGACTCGAACATGAACGAGACGACGACGCTGCTGAAGGTCACCATCACCGATCTGGTCCTGCGGATGGTCGAAGCCGGG
>JACCUF010000333.1 GCA_013811975.1 Geodermatophilaceae bacterium
GACGTCGAGGAAGCGGTAGCCGTCATCGCGGCCGCCGACCATGAGCCCAGTTAACCCCTGCCGGGATGAGGTTGAGCGGCCAGGCGTAGCCCGCCCGCCAGCTTGGCTGGGGTGAGGTACAGCGGCCTCCCGATCTCGCGTGACATCATCGTCCCCGTGTTGGCCGTACTGCTATTCGTCATCGGTCTCGTGGCCGTCTCCGGTGTCTTGTTCGTCGTAGGTGCTTTTGTCTTCGGTCGTGGCGAGGAACTCGCCCCAGCCCCCCGGGCGAGCCCCCCGGTGGTTCTGCCGCAAGATCGCCCACCGGATGCGGCCGACATCGAGGCGCTGCGGCTCTCGGTGGTGTTACGGGGTTATCGCATGCTGGAGGTGGACTCCGTCCTCGATCAGCTGGCTGAAGCGTTGCGCGACAAGGACCTCCAGATCGTTGCTCTTACCAACCAGCTGTCCCAGCAACCGGCGGGCGATCCGCTCGTGGGCGCTGATTCCCGCAGGCCGACCGCATCCGATAAGTCGACCGAGTCAACTGAGGCGGCCGAGTCGACCGAGGCGGCCGAGTCGACCGAGGCGGCCGAGGTGGGCCGAAGAGATGCCTGAGGTCGTCGTCAGTGTCGACGTCGACGCACCGCCGCAGCAGACCTGGGCGGCGATCACCGACTGGGAGGGCCAAGGAGCGTGGATCCTGGCCACCAAGGTGCGCCAGCGCTCGGCCTCACGGGTTGGGCTGGGTGCCGAGATCGAGGCGCTGACCGGCGTAGGCCGATTCGGGGTACGGGACACGATGCGGGTCACCGAATGGGATCCGCCCCGACGTTGCACGATGCAGCACACCGGTCGGCTGATCCGCGGTCGCGGCATCTTCGAGATTGCTGAGCGTCCCGGTGGGTCGCGGTTGCGCTGGACCGAGGACCTCGAGCTGCCCTTCGGGGCGGTCGGCCGTGCCGCATGGCCAGTGGTCAGACCGCTGACCCGGTGGGGACTCCAGCGCTCGGTCGAGCGGTTCGCCGCGTTCGCGGAGTCATACCCGCCGCCCAGATAATGGATGGCGACGATGGCCGACTTCGGTGCGCCTGGGCGGGGTCCACGCCCGACTATCTGAATTACCACGACACCGAGTGGGGGGTCGTCCTGCGTGGCGACGATGCGCTCTTCGAGCGGGTGTCCCTGGAGGCGTTCCAGTCGGGCCTGTCCTGGCTGACGATTCTGCGCAAACGAGCGGCATTCCGTACGGCATTCTCGGGCTTCGTGATTGCCGACGTGGCTGCCTTCGGCGACTCCGATGTCACGAGATTGATGGTCGACGCCGGGATCGTACGGAACCGAGCGAAGATCGTTGCCACGGTGGGCAACGCCCGCGCTGCGCTCGAGCTACCGAATGGACTTTCGGAGATGCTCTGGAGATTCGCGCCCGAGCCGAAGTTGCCGAGACCCGCGAGTCCGGCCGACGTACCCGCGACCAGTCCGGAGTCCGTGGCGATGGCGAAGGAGCTCAAACGTCGGGGATTCTCCTTCGTCGGGCAGACTACGGCGTACGCGCTCATGCAAGCCACCGGCATGGTCGACGATCATGTGGCCGAATGCTGGCGAGCCGGAAGGTAGCGTCCGCGCGTGGTCGTTCGCGTCGCCGTAGCGGCTCCCAACCACATGGCCGCCCGAGCCGGGGTGGACGTGGCCGAGGGCGGCGGGAACACGGTGGATGCCGCGATCGCGGCCGCCATGACGGCGATGGTCACCGAACCCGGCATGGTGTCGCTCTCGGCCGGCGGGTACGTCACGCTCAGCGTTCCCGGCGAGGAGCCGGTGACCGCCGACGGCGGCGTCGAGATGCCCGGTCGCGATCGCCCGAAGTCCTGGTTCGGCGGGGGTGTCCAGGACGTCCGTAGCGGATATGGCGGCGGGATGACCATGACGGTCGGGCACGGGTCGGTGGCCACGCCGGGTGCGCTGGCGGCGCTGGCCCTGGTGCACTCGCAATCGGGGCGGCGAGTCTGGTCGGAGTTGCTGCAGCCGGCAGTCCAGGCCGTACGGATCGGGTTCCCCTTGGGTAGATCCGCCCGGCACTACCTGGAATTCGTTCATGACAGTGCCTTCGGCTGGCAGCCCGACAGCCATGCGGCCCTGCACGATCCCAGTGGGCAGTTGCTCGGTCCTGACGTTCTGATCCGGATCCCGGCATTGGTCGACTCGCTGGAGATGCTGGCCAGCCATGGTGTCGAGGCGTTCTATTCCGGCCCGCTGGCCGACCTGATCGTGGCTGACATGGACGCCAACCGCGGCCTGCTGGGCGCTCGAGACATGGCCGAGTACCAGGCAGTGCTGCGGCCTGCGTTGAGTTCTGAACACGGTCGGTGGCAACTGGCCACCAACCCGGCCCCGGCCGTCGGCGGGGTGACGTTGACGGCGATGCTGGCGCTGATGGCCGGCCGTCCGCTGGGCGGCTGGACCGTTCAGGATGTAGCGCATCTGGTGGCCGTGCAACAAGCGGTCCTGAGCTACCGGGTCAACCACTTCGAGGCGGCTCCGGACCGGGTTGCGGCGGCGCGGGCGCTGTTGGCAATGGTCGACCGGCGTGACCTGGCCGCGATGAGTTCCCCGAGCACGGCGCACGTGTCGGTCGCCGGGGATGACGGGGTGGCCTGCGCGATCACCGTCTCGGCAGGCTACGGATCCGGAGTAATGACGCCGGGAACCGGGATCTGGCAGAACAACTGCCTTGGCGAACCGGAACTGAATCGGAATGGTCTGCATTCACTTCCGCCCGGTACTCGGCTGCTGTCTAATATGGCGCCGTCTGTGGCGACCCGAGGTGACGGCGCGGTACTCGCGATCGGCTCGCCGGGTGCGGATCGGATCAGCACCGCGCTGGCCCAGGTTCTGGCTGGGCACATGCACGGCGGTCGCTCGCTCGAGCAGGCCATTGCAGATCCTCGCGCGCACGTACGGGTGAATGCGAACGAGATCCAGGTCGACGTAGAGGAGGACCTCGTCGTGGGCGCCCTCGGGATGCCAGTACGGGAGTTCCCCGCCCAGTCGATGTATTTCGGCGGCGTCGGGGCCGCGTGGTGGGAACCGGACAGCGGACTGCACGCCGCCGCCGATCCTCGCCGGGCCGGAGCCACCGGTATCAGCGCCCCCTGACGTGGGTGAAGGACGCCTTGAGCCAATAGGTTTGGTACAAGGCGTCCTTCACTCAACGGGGGCGGCGGCGAGCTGAAGGCCGACCTCGACGACATCCTCGCGTTCTACTCAACCGCTCAGGGCCGTTCGATGTGTTGGGATCCGAGGAAAACGCCTTTGAACTCGGTGGCGGAGAGGTCGCTGTCCGTTGCGCCACCGACGAGCACTACCGCGCTCGCACCATCATTGCCGATCTCGTCATTGCCGCTCTGCGCGACTCCACCCAGCGCGCCGATCTACTCAGCTTCCAACCGACAAGGTAGGCGAACTTCTCTTCGTTCGGTATTGGCGACGGACACGTTTGGCTGGATCGCGAGTCAACTACACGACTCAGGCGAACCCGCAGTGATCGCCGCACCGGTAGGGAAAGGTTTGATCTGGACCAACATCGTCAGTTCCGGAGACCCCGACGGCTCAAAGATGCGACAGAAGTCCGAGACTGCTGCTGACCTTCCGGATGGGCCCGACCTGACGGTTGCTCAGATGATGCTCGCCAACCCTTGCTCAGGCCGTCCGGCCGCAGCCTCGTCCATCCTTAGCGGACGCCGCACCCCACGTGCGGGCGGAAGATCGGGCGGGTGCGTCTCCCGCTCCCTACCGGCGAGTCATCCGCGCTTCAGCGGCCGTGGAAGGTCGCTTTCTCCTTGCCGACGAACGCGGCGACGGCGTCCTTGTGGTCCTGGGAGGCGCCGGTGGTGGCCATCAGCTCCCCCTCGCGGGTCAGCGCAGTCGACAGGTCCACCCCGGCCGAGAAATGCAGAGCCGCCTTGATTGCGCCATACGCGATCGTCGGGCCGGCGGCCAGACGTTGAGCCAGGGCCGCGGCGCGGGCGGCCAGTTCCTCGTCCGGGGCTACCTCGGTCACCAGCCCGATCGCCAGTGCATCCTGCGCCGAGATCGGCTCGGCCAGCATCGCCAATTCGGTGGCCTTGGCGTGGCCGATCAGGCGTGGCAGCGTCCACGAGGACCCGGTGTCCACGGAGAGCCCGATCCTGGCGAACGCGAGCAGGAAGACCGCCCTCGAGGCGGCGACCCGAAAGTCGGCGGCGAAAGCCAGCGACGCGCCCGCGCCGGCCGCCATCCCGTTGACCGCCGCGATCACCGGCTTGGGCATGGTCGCGATGGCCAGCACGATC
This sequence comes from Geodermatophilaceae bacterium, assembly GCA_013811975.1. Lineage (GTDB taxonomy): Bacteria > Actinomycetota > Actinomycetes > Mycobacteriales > Geodermatophilaceae > JACCQS01. The sequence goes on from JACCUF010000333.1 coordinate 4,314, forward strand.
GGGTTGTAGTGCTCGGCCACAGTCGAAAGCGGGGCAGGATCGTCGGCCTGCAGCAGCGCGATGTGCTCCTTGAGGTCCTGACCGGTACAGAAGGCGCGGTCCCCGGCCCCGGTCAGCACCACTGCCCGCACCGACCCATCAGCTCCGAGTTCATGCAGCCGGTCGCGCAGGTCGACCTTCGTGGAGTTGTCCAGCGCGTTCATCGCCTGTGGACGGTCCAAAGTGACGGTCGCGACCGCTCCGTTCCGATCCACTCGCACGGACTCGCTCAACGTCGCCTCCTAGCCACGCACGACCCAGCACAGCCGTGGACCTACGTTAGCGGAGCCCCGCGATGTGACCTCGCGAGCCGATACGGGAAGATAGTGGGCAACAGTCAAGCCACAAGGAAGCTGCCCCGCGTCGGATTACGCCCCGCGGGAACGGCGGGGCAAAGGAGGCACGCATGGCGGCCATGAAACCGCGGACCGGCGAGGGTCCGCTCGAGGTCACCAAAGAGGGACGCGGCATCGTGATGCGCGTTCCGCTCGAAGGCGGCGGCAGGTTGGTCGTAGAGATGTCGCCGGACGAGGCCACCGCGCTGTCGGAGGCACTCAAGGGTGCCACTGGCTAGACCGTGACTCGTACGGCCGACCCAACAGGGCCCCGGGAGGCGCACATTGCGCCCACCGGGGCCTTCGGCTGTGAGGACGGCGTAATCAGCGCGCCGGAGGCGGAGGCGGAGGCGCTGGCGTCCCGTCCGGCGAGGGGGTGTCCGAGAAGTGGTCGTTCTTGCCGTCCAGTCCCTCCAGGGCATTCCTCAGCTTGTCCTTACCGGTTGCGATCTGGTCCGTGTGCGCGCCGCCGGTCTTGGAGTCGAGCAATTCGCCGGCCTTGTCCATGCCGTCGGCGATCTTGTCACTGTTCTTGTCGACGAGTTCGCTGGCCTTGCCTTTGAGATTGTCGAACATGCCCATGCCCTGGGCTCCTGTCTCACGTGGTGTTGTCAATGCGGATCCCCAGACTCTCATGCTGCCTCGAGGGCCGCGGCGTACACCTGCGCAGTACGGATGGCGACCGCCAACCAACCAAACTCGGCAACCGCGCGCTCGCGGCCGGCGGCTCCCATGGTGGTGGCCCGATCTGGGTCGGCCAGCAACTCGATCAGACGAGCGG
>JACCUF010000336.1 GCA_013811975.1 Geodermatophilaceae bacterium
CCGTACGTGCATGCACGGGTGGTCCTGGCCGAACGGCCGACCAGTGCCAAGCCGGGCGACGAGGCTCTCGTGCTCCCCGACGGGAGCATGGAGGGCTTCGTCGGCGGCGACTGCGCGGAGTCAACCGTACGCGCGCAGTCGCTGGCCCTGCTGGACTCCGGCGACTCGCTGCTGCTGCGGATCACCCCGGAGCCGGAAGAGGCACTATCGGGCGTGCTCTCGGTGCACAACCCGTGCTTGTCCGGCGGAACCCTGGAGATCTTCCTGGAGCCCCGCCGGCCCGCGCCTTTGGTCGTCGTGCAGGGGGAGACGCCGATCGCCAGGGCGCTGCTGGTCATCGGCAAGGCGCTCGGGTACGAACTGGTGCCCCACTCGGATTCGCTGCCGGCCGATGTCGCCGCGGTGATCGTCGCCTCACACGGGCGGGACGAGAGTGAGCTACTCCGTGCGGCTGTAACCGCCGGAGTTCCCTACATCGGACTGGTCGCCAGCCCCAAGCGCGGAGCGGCCGTGGTGTCCGCGCTGAACCCGGGCGATCACCCGGTCACCGCCATCCACACCCCGGCCGGGCTGGACATCGGTGCGCGGACGCCGGAGGAGATCGCGCTGTCGATCCTCGCCGACATTGTCGCCCGGCGACCACGCCCGACCGGCCGTACGGCGATGCTGGACTCCGCGGACGGCCTGCACGGTATCGACGTCCGCACGGCGACGGAGGCGACCGACCCGGTGTGTGGGATGACGGTTGCCGCGGTGGACTCCTCGCTGCATCTCGACCACGACGGCACCCGGTACTACTTCTGCGGCAGCGGATGCCTACGAGCCTTCGCCGCCGATCCTGGGAGTCTCGTGGCCGCAGGCGCCGTCAGCAGCGACCCGTCGAACGCGTGACTGCTCCCGACGCCGAGGATCGGGTCGACGTCCTCGCGCCAGACACAGCTGGCCTGGCAGCGGCGTTGGACAACGTCGGGTACCTAACCGATCTCGGCCTCGCTACCGCGCTGTTCTGCGCGGTGCGGCTACCCCAGCCGGTCCTGCTGGAAGGCGAGGCTGGAGTCGGAAAGACCGAGGCCGCCAAAGCCCTCGCTCAGGCCATGAGGACCCCGCTCGTGCGGCTGCAGTGCTACGAGGGGATCACCGCCGCCGAAGCGCTCTACGAATGGAACTATCCGCGCCAACTGCTGGCCATCCGGCGAGCCGAGGCTGGCGGCGAGCAGATGTCCGAGGCGAGCCTGTTCGGTCTGGACTACCTCATCGAGCGGCCGTTGCTGGCCGCGATCCGGCATCCAGGCCCACGTACGGCCGTGCTGCTCATCGACGAGGTCGACCGAGCCGACGACGAGTTCGAGGCATTCCTGCTCGAACTCCTGGCCGAGTCGACGGTGACCATCCCCGAGCTCGGCACCGTTCGCGCGGTGCATCCACCGATCGTGGTGCTGACCTCCAACCGGACGCGTGATCTGCACGATGCGCTCAAGCGCCGCTGCCTCTACCACTGGATCGACTTCCCCAGCCTGGCTCGTACGGTCGAGATCATCCGTCGGCGGGTGCCCGACTCCCGGGTCGACCTGGCCGAACAGATCGGCGCTGCGACCCTGCGGCTGCGCTCGCTGGACGTCCAAAAGCCGCCCGGCGTGGCTGAGGCGATCGGCTGGGTCGCGGTCTGCCATGCGCTCGGCATCACGACCCTGACCCCCGAGACGACGGCCCTGACCCTGGGTTCGGTGCTGAAATACCGCGAGGACCTGGACCTCGCGACCGAACGTGGCCTGGGCTGGGTCGCGACCGGCACGGACTAAGCCAAACGTGAACGGCCAGCAAAGCGTCGGTGGGGCTACGCCGCTTGGGGTTGACCTGGCCGAGGTGGTCGGCCGATTCGGTTACCTGCTGCACGCCGCCGGAGTTCCGGTGACGCCGGGTCGCAGCGGTCGCTTCGCCGCCGCCCTGCACCTCGATCCGCCGCGAACCATCGAGGAGACCTACTGGCGGGCCCGGGTCACCCTCATCAGCGAACAGGCCGAACTGCCGGTCTTCGACCGGGTCTTCGCCGACGTGTTCCGAGGCATGAGCGACAGCTCCGATGCCGACCGCAATCCCGATGCCCCCTCCATAGAGCCACAGCCCTCGACCGGTGACCTGCCACCGACAGAGAGCTCACCGCAGCCGGGAGGCGGGACCAGCGATGAACCGCGCCCGAGCACTCCCGGTCCTTCTCCGTCGCGGGGCGCCGACGATCCGGCGCCGGAGCAGGAAGCCATCCTCGCAGTGGTCAGTGCTGCAGAGCAATTGCGCGACAAGCCTTTTGCCTCGTGTACGCCAGAGGAGCTCGAGCAGCTGCGTGGCCTGATGTCTGCGCTGGTCCTGGCGCCGGCCCGCCGTCGGGGTCGTCGGACGCGGGTGTCTGCCCACGGTTCCGTGCTGGACATGCGCGCGACCCTGCGGGCGGCCCAGCGAACCGGCGGCGACCCGGTCCGTCAGATCCGCCGGGTTCGCCGGTTGCGGACCCGGCGGGTGATCCTGCTCGCCGACGTGTCCGGATCTATGGAGGCTTACGGCCGGGCCTACCTGTATCTGTTGCACGGGGCCGTCCGCGCGACCGGCGCGGAG
>JACCUF010000305.1 GCA_013811975.1 Geodermatophilaceae bacterium
CTACTCGTCGCGAGGGCCGGTGGGGTCCGAGCCGAAGATCGAGGGAAGCCAGAACAGCACGCCGGCGCTCATGGCGGTCGCGGCGAGGAAACCGGAGACTCCGCTCTCGTCGGTGTAGGCCCACAACAGGCCGAACAACGGAGCGAAGAGCAGACCAGCGGCATCGCCGCGGGCCTGACGCAGCAGACTTCTGGGCGGAACCGGGTGCTGTGGTGGCAGTTGCGTCGACTCGCCCTTCGGTGCGCTGCCACGTCGCCCTCCGGAGGGCCAGATCGGGGTTCCGTCGATAACCGGCAGAACCAGCCGATCTCGACGAGGATTGCCGTGCACCGTGATCGAAGTGTCCCTCTTCAGTGAGGACACGGCTTCGTCCCAGTAGACCGGCACCCATGAGACAGCGCTGCCGTGGTCGAGCACCAGCCAGCTACGGTCACTGAGCCCGCGGCGTACCCGTACCCGCCGCGCGCTCGCCGACGTAACTGGGCGTCGTAGCAGCCGCGGTCGGGAAATCAGCCGGAACAGCGTCATGGCGGCACAGATGATGAGGACCAGGCCGACCCAGAAGATTCCGAAGAGCAGGTTGCGCACGGTCAGGTGTGCGGCGTCCCCATCGGCGTAGACCGAGTCCGAATCGGTGGGGTCGTACTGGACGCCGATCTCGGCGCCCGCCGGAACGTCTTCGGGGCGGGCAAGGACGATGACGCCGGTCTGTTCCACACCGTCGGCGTCGGGAAAGGCGACCTCGACTCCTCGAGCATCGGGAGCGACACCGTTACGAACCACCTCCGCGGTCGCCGTTTGCGTCGCTGCCGACAAGGGCGCTCTGGCCGCCGGCAGGGCGACGGCAAGGACAGCGAGCAACCCGACGGCGATCACGGTCAACGGAAGCAGGCCCAGCATCAGTTGCCTCCTCGCGCGTGGCGCCGGAGATGCGTCCCTCGGCGTCTCGTCGCCTGAAGCGCGACCACGCGAGCTGTTCTGCTCGGGAGCGCCCACGGCATCGATAATGCCAGCGGTGGCGGCCGAGAGCGGGATCGACCAGCGGGATGTACGCCCAGCACTGTGTGCCCGGCACGCCGGGCGAGCTCACCATGACCTGGCTCCGTGCTCGTTAGGCTCGCACAGTGGCAACCATCAACGCCGTCGGCGCCCGCGAAATCCTGGACTCCCGAGGCAACCCCACCGTGGAGGTGGAGGTTGTCCTCGATGACGGCACCTTCGCCCGGGCGTCGGTGCCGAGCGGCGCATCGACCGGCGCGTTCGAGGCAGCCGAGCGACGCGACGGCGAGACACGGTACGGCGGAAAAGGTGTCAGCCAAGCGGTCGGCGCCGTCCTGGACGACATCAGTCCGGAGATCGTGGGCATGGAGGCCAGCGAGCAGCGCCTGATCGATCAAAGACTCATCGATCTGGACGGCACCCCTAACAAGTCCAGGTTCGGGGCCAACGCCATCCTCGGCGTCAGCCTCGCTGTCGCCAAAGCCGCGGCAGATTCCGCCGAACTGCCGCTCTTCCGCTACATCGGTGGCCCGTCGGCGCACCTGCTGCCGGTACCGATGTTGAACATCCTCAACGGGGGAGCCCACGCCGATTCCAATGTGGACGTTCAGGAGTTCATGATCGCCCCGATCGGCGCCGCGACGTACACCGAAGCGCTGCAGGTCGGAGTCGAGACCTATCACGCGCTTAAAGCCGTTCTCAAGGAGCAAGGCTTTGCCACCGGTTTGGGTGACGAGGGCGGGTTCGCTCCCGACCTGCCCAGCAATCGTGCGGCGTTGGATCTGATCGCCGAGGCAGTCGAGAAGGCCGGATACTCCCTGGGCAGCGACATCGTGCTCGCCATGGACGTCGCGGCCTCGGAGTTTCACAGCGTTGGCGGCTACACCTTCGAGGGCAAGGACGTCAGCTCATCCGACCTGATCTCCTACTACGCTGACCTCGTCGACGGCTACCCGATCGTGTCGATCGAGGACCCCCTGGACGAGGGCGACTGGCAGGGCTGGGTGGAACTGACCCAGGTCCTAGGAAGCCGGGTACAGCTGGTGGGCGACGACCTGTTCGTCACCAACCCCGAGAGACTGGCCGATGGGATCGCTCGCGGTGCGGCAAATGCGTTGCTGGTCAAGGTGAATCAGATCGGAACGCTGACCGAGACGCTCGACGCGGTGGCGTTGGCCCACCGAAGCGGATACCGCTGCATGATGAGTCACCGATCCGGGGAGACTGAGGACACCACCATCGCCGACCTGGCTGTGGCCACTGACTGCGGGCAGCTCAAGACAGGTGCACCGGCGCGCAGCGAGCGGGTCGCGAAGTACAACCAGCTGCTGCGCATAGAGGAGGAACTCGACGACTCCGCCCGGTACGCCGGTGCCGGCGCGTTCCCACGGTACGGCGCCGCATCCGTTCCTCCGGCCGAGCCAGTCGGCATCGACGCGGCTGATCTCGAGGTCGAGTCCGGCGGTGGGAGCGGGGCGCGGTCGCCGGCGGCAGGTAGGGCGCGTAAGCGTTCCCGTCGCCCATGAGTGTCGACCACGCACTCTTGTCCGTGGAGGAGTCATGAGCTCCACCCACGGGCCGGGAAAGCGGCGCGGCCGGCGCAACGGGTTGACTGGCGTGAGCCGCCTCGACGGGCGACGCTCGACGGCCGACCGGACCCGCGGGGGGGAACGCAGGCGCGGCCCGGAGCGGGATCGTGGCAGTGGCCGCGCGGCGGGGGGCGAGCTGACGCGTGCCGCGGGCCGTGGACGCGGGCCAGGCGATAAGCGCAGTACCCGAGGACCTGGACCCACTCGGGCGACCGCCGCTCCCCAGGCAGCACGGCGCTGGACCGCGCGACTCACCGGGCGGGCGATCCTGCTCGCCGCGGTCGTCGTGCTGCTGGTCGTCAGCTTGGCCTACCCGCTGCAGCGCTACCTTGCTCAACAGGCTGCCATCGACCGCCTCGAGGCGGACAACAGCGCCGCGCAGCAGCGGGTCGAAGATCTGCGCCTACAGGTGGACCAACTCGACGATCCCGCTTTCATCGAGACGCAGGCGCAGTCACGGTTGCAGTACGTGATGCCCGGGGATCTGCTGTACGTGATAGACGACAGCGGGCAGGCCCAAGAAGTGCCCGAGCAGGCCGAGCAGGCCGAGCAGGCCGAGCAGGCCGAGCAGGCCTGGTTTCAGCGGGTGCTCGACTCGATCGACACAGCGGATGGCGGCGGATGACCCAGCCGCTCGAGCCGCGACAGCTGCGGCCGGCGCAGGCTGCTGACCGCGCGATCGTGGCCGCCCAGTTGGGTCGGCCGCCACGTGCCATGCACGCGGTGGCCCACCGCTGCGACTGCGGGCTGCCCGACGTCGTACGGACCGAACCCCGTCTGGCCGACGGCACGCCATTCCCGACCCTCTACTACCTGACCTGCCCGCGCGCCGCTGCCGCGGCGAGCCGGCTGGAAGCCGCTGGGGTGATGCGCCAAATGACCGAGCGGCTCGCCACCGACGTTGATCTGCGGGCGGCGTACCTGGCCGCGCACACCTCTTACCTGCGTGAGCGGGATGCCCTCGGCGACCTGTCCAGCGAGGCTTCGGCCGGCGGAATGCCCGAGCGAGTCAAGTGCCTGCACGCCCTGGTCGCCCACTCACTGGCCGTCGGACCTGGGATCAACCCGTTCGGCGACGAGGCGCTGGCTGCCATCCCTCCCTGGTGGGAGGACGGTCCCTGCGTGGCTGGGGCATCGGAGATGAACGGGCAGGCGCACGCCGGGACCCGACGTGTCGGCGGTAGAGACTAGATGCCTCGCGTTGCCGCCATCGACTGCGGGACGAATTCAGTCCGGCTCCTGATCAGTGACTTGGGAGTGGCAGGCAACGACCCGGTCCCGCCGTCAGACGTCTTGCGCCGCATGGAGATCGTCCGCCTTGGTGCTGGGGTCGACAAGTCAGGTGAGCTCGCATCGGAGGCGATCGAACGTACCCGGGTCGTCCTGGAGTCCTACGCGGCCCAGATCGCTGACCTCGGGGCGGAACGAGTCCGGATGGTCGCCACGAGTGCCACCCGCGATGCCCGAAATCGGGCCGATTTCGAGGACATGGTGACCGACGTGCTCGGTGCGCCGGCCGAAATCATCACCGGAACCGAGGAGGCGGCGCTGTCCTTCCTCGGCGCGACCGCGAGCCTCTCGACACTCACAGATCCGCCAGCACCGCCCTACCTGGTCGTCGACATCGGTGGTGGGTCCACCGAGTTCGTGCTGGGTGCGGACACCGTCACCGCTTCGTTGTCGGTCGACATCGGCTGCGTACGGCTGACCGAACGTCACCTGGCAACCGATCCACCCACGCCGGACGAGATCGGTGCCGCCGAGTCCGACATCCGGGTCGCCCTGCGGGCGGTTGCCGAATCGGTCCCGATCCTGGCGCCGCTCACGCTGATCGGCCTAGCTGGGTCGGTGACGACCGTGGCCGCGGTGGCTCTTCGTCTGCCGGCTTATGACCCCGTTGCCATCCACCAATGTCGGATCCCGGTCGGTGCGGTCCGGTCCACGACCGCGGGACTCCTGACGATGAACCGTTCACAGCGAGCCGAACTATCGGTGATCCATCCCGGCCGGGTCGACGTGATCGGGGCCGGCGCGCTGATCCTTCGCGTGGTCATGGACGCCTGGGAGATCGACAGCGTGCTGGTCAGCGAGCACGACATCCTGGACGGGATCGTCGCCTCACTGGCCGACCCGCGCTGAACGAGGCGCGGGCAGCTCAGGGCCCGCCTGTCTCCAGCCCCGGGGGCAGCTTCCCAGTCAACTTCTTGTACGCACCCGCTGCACCGCGAGCAGCGAAGAGGCGGCCGATGGCGATGCCGATGCCGGAGGCAGCCGCCCAGGTCAGTGCCTCTGACCATTTGGTGCCAGGTGCCGCTGGATTCTTCGGCGGAGGGGTCCCACGAATACTCATCCAGGCCGAGTCGAGCATCTTGCGTACGGCAATGCCCGCCGGGATCGCGAAGCCGAACCCGAGCAGCTTCCAGAACAACGACCCCTTTGCCTTCTTCCCCACCGGTGCTCCTCTCCGGGTCGAGACCAGTCCGCTCGACGTCTGCCCCGATCATGCCCGCCCCCCTCAACTGGCGCCAGCAGGGGACGCCGCATCGAATCGCGACAGCGTGCTTCTATACGGCTGCAGTTGCGGCGTTCACGCGAGTCTTGGGTGTCCTGCTGGGGTCGGTCCCCGACATTCAGGAGCGGCTGGGCGTGCAGGGTGCACGATCAGCCTATGGACCTCGAGGGCCCCGATCATCCGGCGAAGGCCGCTCCGTCATGCGCTGACCTGTCCCGCCTCGATCACGCGGTCAGCGACTGCCGGGCCTGTCCGCGACTGGTCCGCTGGCGAGAAGAGGTTGCCCGCCTCAAGCGGGCGGCCTACCGGGATTGGACGTACTGGGCGCGGCCAGTACCGGGATTCGGGCCTGGCGATGCGCGGATCGCGATAGTCGGTCTTGCCCCGGCGGCGCACGGCGGCAACCGGACCGGGCGGGTGTTCACCGGGGACCGCAGTGGTGACTGGCTCTACGCCGCGATGCACCGCGTCGGCCTGGCCGACCAGGCGACCTCGGTGGCCATCGACGATGGCCTGCAGCTGCGCGACAGCCGCGTCCTCGCCGCCGTACGCTGCGCCCCTCCGGCCAACAAACCGACAACGGCGGAACGGGACACCTGCGCACCATGGATGGCCCGGGAACTCGCCCTGCTGCCGAATCTCGGAGTGATCGTCGTGCTCGGTCAGTTCGGTTGGAACGCGCTGTGGCCGGTCTTGGCCAACCTGTCGTACGCCATTCCGCGCCCGCGCCCGCGCTTCGGCCACGGGGTGGAGGCGGTCATCGACCACCCCGATCGGCCGAGCCTGGACGTACTCGGCTGCTATCACGTCAGCCAGCAGAACACCTTCACCGGCGTCCTCACCGAGGCGATGCTGGACTCCATTCTGACCCGTGCCCGGAAGCTGGCGGCCGTGGATGATGCCGGGGCGGAGCCGGCTGAGAAGGCTCACTAGGCTCGGGCTCCATGTGGCGAGCAACGCAGTGAGCAGTTCCCGCCCACGCATTCTCATCGTCGGTGGCGGATACGTCGGCCTCTATACGGCGCTGCGCCTGCAGCGCAAGCTCACCCGCGGCGCGGCAGAGATCATCGTCGTCGATCCGCAGCCGCACATGACCTATCAGCCATTCCTGCCCGAGGCGGCCGCCGGATCGATCGAGCCCCGCCATGTGGTGGTACCCCTGCGCCGGGTGCTCAAGCACTGCACCGTCGTGACCGGCGCCGTTACCGGGATCGCTCACCGGGCCCATACCGCGACCGTGCTGCCGTCCAACGGTGCGGCCTACGACATCGGCTACGACATCCTGGTCGTCGCTCCCGGGTCGGTGGCGCGGACGCTGCCGATCCCAGGTCTGGCCGAGGGCGCGATCGGCTTCAAGAACGTCGGCGAAGCGATCTTTCTGCGCAACCAGGTGCTGTCCTGCTTGGATATCGCTGCGTCGACCACCGAGCAGGCCGTACGGCGACGGGCTCTGACCTTCACATTTGTCGGCGGTGGATACGCCGGAATCGAGGCCTTCGCCGAACTCGAGGACATGGCCCGGTACGCGGTGAAGAAGTACTACCCGCAGATCAAGCAGGACGAGATGCGCTGGGTTCTCGTGGAGGCCAGCACCAGAATTCTGCCCGAGGTGAGCCTGGATCTCGCGGCCTACACCGTCGAGCAGTTACTTCGGCGTGGCATGGACGTGCGGTTGAACACCCGGCTGGAATCGATGGTCGGCGGCCATGTCGTGCTGGGCGACGGGGACAGCTTCGAGTGCGACACCGTGGTATGGACCGCGGGTGTCAAGCCCAATCCGCTGCTCGTAGAGATCGGTCTCCCGCTCGATGCCAAAGGCCGGATCGAATGCGAGGCGACCCTGCGAGTCCGCGGCCTGGCCGATGCCTGGTCGGCCGGCGACTGCGCCTCGGTCCCTGACCTCAGTGTCGACGACCCCGAAGCCCGTACCGCTCCCAGCGCCCAGCACGCCGTACGCCAAGCCAAGGTGCTGGCCGACAACATCGTCTCGGTCGTCCGTGGCGGCGCAACTTCTGCGTACTCGCACAAGAACGCGGGATCGGTTGCCAGCCTCGGGCTCTACAAGGGGGTCGCGCAGATCTACGGGATCAAGCTCAAGGGCATTGTCGCCTGGTTCCTGCACCGGACCTATCACGTGAGCCGGGTGCCGACGTTCAACCGCAAGATTCGGGTGCTCGCCGACTGGACGCTGGCGCTGCTCTTCCGCCGGGAGATCACCTCGCTGGGCCAGATCCAGGATCCGCGCAAGGAGTTCGCGGATGTGGCCGGTGCGGACCGGCGGGCTTAGTCTTGCGCCGCCCCCGTAGCCCAATGGCAGAGGCAGGCCCCTTAAAAGGGCCCCAGTGTGGGTTCGAGTCCCACCGGGGGCACCGATCGCGCCGGATCTGCGTCGCATGGGGTGCGCGGGGATCAAAGAACTCCTTCGATCATGGAACCGTGGCGAGCGGCTGCACGTTATTCTGATCAGTACTACGTCTGCGACTAAGGAGCCATTGGTGAAGAGTTCGAACCCCGCACTGGGCCGCATCCCCAGCGGACAGGGATATGCGACCTGGAACCAGGGTCCGGTGCAGAACGCACCGTCGTCCGGTCAACT
>JACCUF010000358.1 GCA_013811975.1 Geodermatophilaceae bacterium
GTGCTGGCGGGGCTGCTGCTGCCTTGGGTCGGTGGACCTGGGATCGCTGCCCGCAACGCCACAACTATGCTCGAACTGGTCCCTGAAGAGCTCAGCGACGACCCTCCTGCAGGCATCACGACGGTACTGGCCTCCGATGGCGTGACACCACTGACCTACTTCTACGACTTCTACCGCGTACCGGTGGCCATCGATGAGATCCCGGAGGTCATGCAACGGGCCATCATCGCGACGGAGGACGTGCGGTTCTATCAACACAACGGGCTTGACGTGCAGGGCGTGCTACGAGCGCTGGTCACGAATGCGGCGGCCGGCTCAGTCCAAGAGGGCGCCTCGACCATCACCCAGCAGCTCGTCAAGCTGACCCTGCTCGAGGCCTCCGACAGCCAAGAGGATCGGCAGGCGGCGACAGAGCAGAGCGTGGCCCGCAAACTGCGCGAGGCCCGCTTGGCGCTGGCCGTCGAGGAGGAACTCAGTAAGGACGAGATCCTCACCCGCTACCTCAACATCGCCTACTTCGGACAGGGAGCGTACGGCATCGCTGCAGCAGCGTGGGTCTACTTCGGTAAGTCCATCGTGAACCTGACGCTGCCCGAAGCCGCTCTGCTCGCGGGCCTGGTGCAGAGCCCGTCGAGTTTTGATCCGCTCGTCGACCTGGAAGCCGCCACCGCCCGCCGCGACATCGTGCTGGATCGGATGGAGTCCGCTGGCTTCGTGACCGCGGCCGATGCTGAGGCCGCCCGCGTCACCCCGATAGCACTGGTAACCGGGGCCGCCCCTCCGCGCGGTTGCCTCGAGGCCATGGTGAGCGGTTTCTTCTGTGACTTCCTCGAGAAGTATCTGATCGACACCCTGCAGATACCGCCCGACCTGCTCAAGCAGGGCTCCCTCACCATCGTGAGCACGGTCGACGTCGGGGCCCAGGCAGCCGGCGACCAAGCGGTGCTCAACACCCTTGCCATGGAAGACTCCGTTGCTGGCGTCTTCACGTTGCAGGAGCCGGGTACTGGAAAGGTGCGCGCGCTGTCGGTGAACCGGATTTACGGCGCAGACACCGCCGACCCGCGGCAGACGACGGTGAATCTCCCAACTGTGGCTTCGGCTGGGGCCGGATCGACGTACAAGGTCTTTGTCGCTGCGGCCGCGCTGGAGCGGCAGATGTCGATCTTCTACACGCAGACGACGCCGAGTCCATATGTCTCCACGGTCTACAAGGACGCCGGCCAGCCCTATGACGTGGTCAATGTCGGTAACTACCCGTCGACGCTGAACCTCGAGCAAGCGCTCTACATGTCGTCCAATACCTACTTCCTCGCGCTGGAAGACGCGTTGGGCAGCGTCGAGGAGCCGGTCCGGATGGCCCAGCGGATGGGCCTGTACAGCATTGACGCCACTGCCGATCAGATCATCGCCGAGGAGCGCGGATCGTTCACCTTCGGCGCCGAAGCAACCAGCCCCCTGGCACTGGGTACGGCCTACGCGACCTTGGCTGCCAACGGGACTCGCTGCTACCCGACGCCGGTCGAGCAGATCTACGACCGCAACGGCCAGCCGCTGCTGAGGGAGGACGGGGCTCCGTACGTCGACGCCTCCAACTGCACTCCTGAGTCGATCCCGCCGGGCGTGGCCACGACGCTCAACCAGGTCCTGCGCAAGGACGTCGAGCCAAGTTTCCCCCTGCAGACCGGCGCCCGTGCCTACATCCCGGGACGTCAGATCGCCGGGAAGACCGGGACTTCTCAGAGCAACTTCTCGGTGGCCTTCGTCGGCTGGACGCCCCAGTTGGTCGGCAGCGTGATGGTCTACAACCCGCTGGTGAACCAGGATGTGGGGGGGTTCGGTGGTGGCAAGGGCGCCACGATCTGGCGAGATGCCATGACACCCATCCTGGCGGCCCTGCCAGTTGCCGAGTTCCCTCCCGCCGACCCCTTCTACGTCGAGGGCAGCACCACGGTCCTGCGGGTCAACTGCGTCGGTGCCAGTCAGGCGAATTGCGAAGCAGCGCTGCGCGCCCAGGGACTCAACCCCGTAGCCCGCACGGTGGCCGGACCCCGACCGGCAGGGGTGGTGACCTCGATCAACCCCGCAAGTGGCGCCCGGGTAGCCGTGGGTCAGAACGTGACTGTCGATGTGAGCGACGGAAGCCAGGTGCCGCAGCCTCGGCCGCAGCCTCGGCCGCTGCCGCAGCAGCCGAGGCAACCCCCACCGTTTGAACTCCCTCCGGGGTTTGAACTCCCTCCGGGGTATGAACTCCCTCCGGGGTATGAACTCCCAAGCGGCTAACAGCACTGCCTGAGTGCTGCCCCGGTGTCAGCCGAACTCGCGTAGCTGTCGGGTGACCTCGGCGGACAACCGTTTCCCGTCGGCCTCGGCGCCCGCGCTCTTCTTGGCCAGTCCCATGGCCTTGCCCATGTCTCGGGGTCCGCTCGCGCCGGAGTCGGCAATTGCGGCCGTGACCAGAGCACGTAGCGCCTGATCGTCTAGCTGGCGCGGCAGATACCCCTCCAGGATCCCGGCCTCGGCAAGCTCCCGGTCGGCCAGCTCCTGTCGGCCCGCAGCGCAGTAGGTCTCGGCAGACTCGTGGCGCTTCTTCACCTCGCGACCGATCACTGCCAGCACTTCGTCGTCGGACAGATCCCGGGCTCGCGTACCGGAGACCTCCGCCATCTGGACGGCCGCTACCGCCATCCGCAACGTGGCCCGGGTCAACTCGTCGCGGACCTTCATCGCCGCCGTGAGG
>JACCUF010000364.1 GCA_013811975.1 Geodermatophilaceae bacterium
GCCCGCTGGCTGCGGTGTCGGCGCTGCGGGAAGCCGGTGCCGAGGTGGTCGCCGTCGCCGTGATCGTCGAACGTGGCGCCGCCCCGGCCCTGGCAGCCGCAGGCTTGCCGTACCGCGCGTTGTTCTCCTCGGCCGACCTCGGCCTAGGCTGAACCGCAGTCAGCTGGCGGGCCTCCGACGACGGGAGCGCACTACCTCGAAGACGACCGGCAGCAGCGAGACCACGATGATTCCGATGATGATGTATTCCACGTTGTCCCGTACGAACTCGATCTGCCCAAGCCAGTAGCCGAGCAGGATCACCCCGACGCCCCACAGCAGGCCGCCGACTATCGAGTAGATGACGTACACCCGGTAGTTCATCCGCGAGGCCCCTGCCATGACCGTCGCGAACGTTCGCACGATAGGGACGAACCGGGCGTAGACGATGGTGCGGGCGCCGTGCTTCTCGAAGAAGGCATGCGAGCGCTCGACGTACTCGGCCCTGAAGAACCGGGAATCCGGCCGGTTGAACACCGCGGGGCCAGCACGGCGGCCGATCCAGTAGCCGACGAGGTTGCCGGCGATCGCCGCGATCGGGGTCAGGACCAGCAGGGCCCAGAGGGGCAGTCCGGCGAAACCAGCAGCAGAGAGCAGACCTGCGGTGAAAAGCAGAGAGTCCCCGGGAAGGAAGAAGCCGATCAGCAGCCCGCACTCGGCAAAGACGATGACCAACAGGCCGATCAAGCCGAATGTGTTGACCAGGTACTCGGGGTCGAGGAAATCGGTGATGGCGGCCGGTAGCCCACCCAGGCCAGGAAGAATCGCTGTGGTCACGACGAGTCAGCCTACCGACCGCCTAATTTGCCTACCTCATGCCAAGACCCGCCGGCGTCGGCACCGTCGTGGCGGGGCACCTGGTGGACAAACCTGGACCGGCTCGAGTACGTCGGCGCTGGCTCGGTCATTGAAGCCGTACCGTTGCGCAGATGAGCACATCAGCAGCCTGGCTCCCGGAACTGCGTGCCGTGCTGCCCGCCGACGCCGTTGTCGACGACCCGGACGTGGTGGCGGGTTACTCCCGGGACATGGCGATGCTGGCTCCCAACGGTCGATCGGCCGCCGTGGCCTTCCCGTCCAACACAGCGGAAGTCTCGGCAGTGCTGCAGATGGCAAGCGCGCACCGAGTCCCCGTCGTGCCCAGGGGCGCCGGGTCAGGCCTGGCTGGCTCAGCCAACGGAATCGACGGGGCGATCATGCTCTCGATGATTCGGATGAACGCGATCCTCGAAGTCGATCCCGCCAACCGGCTCGCCGTCGTGCAGCCCGGCGTGATCAACAAGGCACTTCGCGACGCGGTGGAAGCGCAAGGCCTGTTCTATCCACCGGATCCGTCCAGCTTCGATTGGTGCACGATCGGCGGGAACCTGTCTACGAATGCTGGCGGCCTGTGCTGCGTGAAGTATGGTGTGACGACCGACTTCGTGATGGGTATCGAGGTCGTCCTGGCCAACGGGGAAGTACTACGGACCGGACACCGAACGGTCAAAGGCGTTGCGGGGTACGACCTCGCGCGGCTGTTCGTCGGCTCAGAAGGCACCCTCGGCGTGATCACCGAGGCCACGTTGTCGTTGCGTCCGAAGCCTGCGCCGCCGGTCACGTTGGTGGCCACCTTCGATTCGACAACTGCTGCGGGCAAGGTCGTCGAGGCGGTCGCCACCGGCGGTCTGGTGCCCTCGTTGCTCGAACTCATGGACCGCACCTGCATCCGTGCCGTTGACGACATGGCGCAGATGGACCTGGACCGGGATGCCGCAGCACTTCTCGTCGCCCAATCGGACTCCGGCGGTGCGCGTGCAGCCGAGGAGATCGCGGCAGTCGCAGCCGCCTGCGAGAACGCTGGCGCGACGTTCGTACACCACACCGATGACTTGCAGGAAGGCGCGATGCTGTTGCACGCCAGGAGAATGGCGCTCCCTGCACTGGAGCTGTTGGGAACGACACTGATTGATGACGTCGCGGTACCGCGATCGAGGATCTCGGAGTTTCTCGATCGTACGGCCGAGATCGCCCAGGAACGTCGGGTCATTCTCGGCGTCGTCGGGCACGCCGGTGATGGCAACATGCACCCGACCATCTGTTTCGACCCGACCGATGCCGACCAGTACGAGCGGGCTTTCGCCGCGTACAACGACATCCTCGAGGTCGGACTGTCTCTAGGCGGGACGATCACCGGGGAGCACGGGGTCGGCAACCTCAAGACCGATTGGCTGGCCCGCGAGATCGGACCGGTCGGACTGCGTGTGCATGCCGCGATCAAGGCCGCCCTCGATCCTCTCGGAATCATGAATCCAGGCAAGGTCTTCGCCCCGCAGACCGTCCTTGAACCATCCCTGGTGTTGGCCGCGGTGGGCCGATGAGCCGAGCGGTGCGCGCAGCGCACGAGGCGGACCAGCAATGAGCCGAGAGCGAGTGAGCATCGCAGGGCGGCCGTTCGCGGCCCGAGGAGCGGAGCGAGCGGTGCGCGCAGCGCACGAGGCGGACCAGCAATGAGCGACCGGCTCCTGATCATCGGGGGAAACGCCGCGGGGATGTCGTGCGCCTCACAGGCCCGTCGGCTGCGTGCTGCCGGTGACCTCGAGATCGACGTGATGGAGGCCGGTCAGTGGACCTCGTACTCCAACTGTGGCATCCCGTATTGGGTTGGAGGCCAGGTCGAGGAAGCGGAATCGCTCATCGCTCGGAGTCCCGCGGCTTTCGCCGATCTGGACATCAAGATTCGGTTGGGCTCCCGCGCTGAGCGCATCGACCTGGACGCAGGCACAGTGACTGTGCGCTCGACCGTTGGCAACCGAGGCGGCGAAGGCGGCGAAGGCGCAAGCAGCACTCTCGGGTACGACCGGCTGATGATCGCTACCGGCGCCGTGCCGTTACGCCCGCCGGTGGAAGGTCTGGATGCCGACGGAGTCTTCGGAGTCCAGACCATCCCGGACGGCGAAGCGATCCGCCGCGCACTGGAGAAACAACCGAAGCGGGCCGTCGTACTCGGAGGTGGCTACATCGGACTCGAGATAGCCGAAGCTCTTGTCACTCAAGGTCTTTCGGTCACCGTTGTGCTGGCCGATCCGCTCCCGATGGCCAGTCTCGACGAGGACATGGGGGAGCGGGTGTGCGCTGCCATGACAGCGCTGGGCATCGAGATGCGGCCCTGTGAACCGGTGCGCGGCATCGAGGTCGAAAGCGGCCTGGCGCGAGCGGTGGTCACGGACGAGGGCTCCTACCCAGCTGACCTCGTTGTGCTCGGTCTCGGCGTACGCCCGAACTCCGACCTTGCCCGTGACGCGGGACTGCGGATCGGCACCACCAGGGGCATCGAGGTTGACGACACGATGCGCACGCCCACCCACGAGCAGGTGTACGCCGCCGGGGACTGCATCCAGACCAGGAACCGGATCACCGGGCATCCGATGGCGATCGCCCTCGGCACCCACGCCAACCGTCAGGGCCGCGTTGCCGGGACAAACATCGGTGGCCGCCCGGCTCGGTTCGACGGCGTCATCGGTACGGCTGTGACGAAGGTCGGGAACTGCGAGATCGGCCGTACCGGACTGTCCACCAAGGAAGCCGAGCAGGCCGGATACTCGATCGAGACCACGCTGGTCGAATCGACGGTCAAGGCCGGCTACTACCCCGACGCCGGCAAGCTGGCGGTCAAGTTGCTAACTGAGAAGCACACCCAGCGGATGCTCGGCGGCCAGATCGTCGGCGGCCCGGGGTCGGCCAAGCGGATCGACGTGCTGGCAACGGCCATCTGGACGCAACTCACCGCCGCGGAGTTCGCCTCGGTGGACATCTCCTATGCACCGCCGTTCTCACCGGTCTTCGACGCGGTTGCCTTGGCCGCCCGAAAGGCCGCCGGTCGCTGATCACCAGGTTTGCTGGCGCGCCCGGCACGAGTGCCTCGATGCCCCCGGTCAGCGGCGTCGCCTTTCCCGAGCGACGAGCGACGACAGACTCCGACGATTGAGCCGACCAGCGCTGCCCCGGCCCCGGCCAGGATCGGGACGGGAAGCTCACCGACCGGAACCGCCGTACCGATCGCCAACTCATCGGGCGCCGACCAGATTGCCAATCCGGCC
>JACCUF010000373.1 GCA_013811975.1 Geodermatophilaceae bacterium
GTCACCACCCGCGAGGGTGCGACCCGCGAGAGTGCGACCCGCGTGGTCGTGCCGGCGGCACCCGTTGTCACCGTCACGCGTGAGGCCATCGCGCCTCTCGTCGTGGAGACCGAGGCGCCCGGAGCGCCGATCGTCACCACCGAGGTCCGCAGCACCGGCGAAACCTGCTTAAAGAACCCCTCCACCGCCGAACAGCGACGTAACCGCTGCTGATACCGCGGGTCCTCTCGTCCTCGGCCTCCCAAGTGCCTGCCCGGACCGTTCCCCGGCCGCTTGACCGCCATGAATGAACCGATGGTGCAGGTGGGCGACCGCCAGGTCGTCGCGCTGCACAGTGTTCGGGAGCATCCGGTAGGAGGAGTCTCCCCATGTCGGCTCGCGGCGCTCGCGCTCGAGGTCGAAGGGCTGCTGCGATCGGAGGTGCAGGCCGGCTGAGGACAGCAGTGCCAGCCGAGCATCGGACAGTCGCTTCTCGAAGGGCGCCCACACGTCCCCATGCTCGACCGGGTAGTCCTCCCCGTAGAAGGAATGCATCAACCGGGGCAGGTACCTGTTGTCATCGACTCGCACGTTCGACTCGCCTTCCGTGACTTCCTCCGATGCCTCAGACCGGGCGGTATTTCGGACGCTGGTCATCGACCCGCTTGGCTTTGGAGATCGCGCGTTCCAGGGTTTCCGGCGGAAGGATTTCGATCTTGAACGTCACACTCGTGTCGTTCTTCAGTTTGCGCTGGACGCGCTGTGCCAGTTCGGTGTTGAAGGCAGCGGGGTCGCTGACCTCGATCGTCGGGTCGCGCTCCACCCGCACGGTTGCCTCGTCCATGCTGCCCTCCCGGGTCATCACGATGAGGAACTCCACGCCGGTCCCCGGTACCTCGAGCAGGGAGCGCTGCACCTGGCTGGGATAGATGTTGGCACCCCGGATGAGGAGCATGTCGTCCAGCCGTCCGTAGACGCCGTCGGGCAGCCTGGGGTAGGTGCGTCCGCAGTCGCAGGGTTCGTAGGTCATCCGCGACTCGTCGCCGGACAGGAACCGGATCATCGGCTGCGAATCTCGCCGAAGGTGGGTGTAGATCAGGGCGCCACTCTCGCCGTCAGGAGCCAGCTTGCCGTAGTCGTCCTTGTCGACCACTTCGGTCCAGACCTCGTCCTGCATGACGTGCACTCCGACGCCCAGCTCGCACTCGGCGTTGGTGGCCCATGGGGTCATCTCCGAGGTCGTGGCCATGTCGCGAACCTGGACGCCCCAGCCTGACTCCAGGCGGGAACGGGTGCCCGGGATCGCCGCGCCGGGCTCCCCGATGAAGATGCCCAGCCGCAGCGGCGACGCCGCGGCGTCGTAACCGAGCACAGCTGCGGTCTCCAACATGTGCAAAGCGTAGGTCGGCGTGCAGATCAGCAC
This sequence comes from Geodermatophilaceae bacterium, assembly GCA_013811975.1. Classification (GTDB taxonomy): domain Bacteria; phylum Actinomycetota; class Actinomycetes; order Mycobacteriales; family Geodermatophilaceae; genus JACCQS01. The sequence goes on from JACCUF010000373.1 coordinate 1,403, forward strand.
CGTGGACCCGATGCGGTGCATGAGTTCCAGCTGCCGTTCGGTCTCTCCTGACCCCAAGGGAAAGGCCGTGGCGCCGATGCGCTCTGTTCCCAGCAACGCCCCCCAGCCGCCCATGAACAGGCTGAACACGGTCGAGAGCTGCACCCGGTCGCCCGGGCGCACGCCGCAGGTGTAGAGCCCCTGCGCCATGACCTCAGTCGTGTAGGCCCAGTCCTTCGCGGAGAAGGCGTACAGCGTCGGCTTCCCGCTGGTTCCTGACGAGCCGTGCACCCGGACCAGGTCCTCGGGGCCCACCCCGACATAGCTGCCGAAGGGCGGGTTCTCCTCCTGGTCGTCACGCAGCATCTGTTTGGTGATCACCGGCACCCGCTCGGTGAAGTCCTGCAGCGTCTCGACACGGTCCGGATGGAATCCGTGTGCGTCATAGTGCCGCCGGTAGAAGGGCAGGTTGTCGTAGACGTGATGCAAGGTCGATTGAAGAGCGGTCAGAGTGTTCTGCTCGCGCTCCTCACGCGGCATCCTCTCCTTGGTGATGTCCCAATAAGCGGCGGCCTCGGTCATGGTGTCCCTTCTGACTCAGTGACGGTCCTGATTGCGGCGCTTGTGGCTGTGCGCTTGCGCGCAGTCTCCTTGCGGCTGGGGGTGAGCCCGGCGATGACGAAATCGACCTGCTCCCGGATCAACCGCTCACCCACCCGCTCGCCCAGCGTCCAACTCTTCAAGGCCGGTAGATGGCCGAGCAGGACCATGTCTTGTGCCACGGTCTGGGCATCTGCTCCGTTGAACTGTCCGGAGCGCTGGCCGGTTGTGATGATCTCCGCGAAGAGGTCGGCGATGCGTGACTCCCGGTCCTGGTAACGGCGCTGGTCTTCACGCGGGAGGTGCCGATACTCGCGGTATAGGAGGATCACCTGCTCTTTCGCCGCCTCGCACGAGGCCAGGTACAGCGCGAACGCGCAGCGCAGCTGCCCTTCGCTGCCGGTGGTCTCCCGCACTGCCTGTTCCAGTGCCTCGGACAGGCCCCCGTAGATGTCCTCACAGGCCATCACCAGCAGGTCGGACTTGGTGCTGATGTAGCGGTAGATGCCGCCGACACTCAGCCCCGCCGCGGCGGCCAGGTCGTTGACGGAGAACTTGTCGTACCCCTGTTCGGAGATGCCACGACTCGACAACGCGACCAGCTGGCGCCGGCGTTCCAAGGTCTTCTGACGTACCCGAATGACCCCGGAGGGCTGTTTGCTGGCCGTCACAGCGACCCCGCTTTCCGGCGGGCGGCGTCCTGTTCGACGACCAGCTCCTCGATCAGCACCAACAGATCTGGGACCGAACTTCCCGTCGGGAACACCGCAGCGACGCCGTCGGCCTCGAGCTCGGGCACATCCGCCGCCGGGACCGTGCCGCCGAGGACAACCACGACGTCGTCCGCGCCGACGACGCGCAATTGCTCCATGACTGAAGGGCACTCGCCGAGATGGTTACCCGAAAGCGTGGATAGGCCGAGCAGGATCGCATCCTCTTGCACGACCGCGGAGGCGATATCCTCGGCACTGGCGTGGCCGAGGTAGACGACCTCCATGCCGGCGTCGCGCAGAGCGTTGGCGATGATGATGACTCCTCGCCAATGCGCGTCGAACCCCAGCTTGGCGATAACCGCCTTGTGACCGCGCAACCCGTTCACCACAGCGGGAAGTCCCACAGGCCAAGGCTGGTGCGCAGCACGGCGCCGAGCTCGCCGAGGGTGGCGTCCTGCTCCACGGCGCGCTCTACGGCGGGCATCACGTTCACCTTCGCGACGGCCGCTTGGCCGACCTCCTCGACGGCGGAGGCAGCTGCCTGCGTGTCGCGCCGCGACCGAACCTCTGCCAGCCGAGCCGACTGCTTCGCCAGGGTGTCGGTGGGCAGCCGGAAGATCTCGACTGGGACGTCGGCCCCGTCGTTCATGGTGTTGACCCCGACGATGAGCTGCTCCTCGTCGTCGATGGCTTTTTGTGCCTCGAAGGAGAGCCGGGACAGCTCAGCGTGCACCCATCCGCGCTCGGTCGCAGGTACGACGCCGCCCATGGCATCGATCTGGGCCACGACGTCCTGGACCCGCTCCTCCATGACGTCGGTGAGGTGTTCCACGAGGTAGGACCCGCCCAGGGGGTCGGCGCTCTTGGCGACCCCGGTCTCATGGAGGAGCACATACTGACTGCGCAGTGCTGTCATGGCCGCATGCTCACTCGGGATCGAGACCGCTTCGTCGAAACCGTTGATGTGCAGGGATTGGGTCCCGCCAAGCACAGCGGAAAGCCCCTGGGTCATGCTGCGCGCGATGTTGACGTGCGCGTGGCGGGCGGTGTTACTCACCCCCGACGTCTGCACGTGGAACCTGAACCGCTGGGAGGGCTCGTGGACAACGCCCAGGTCGTCGCGCACCCACTTCGCCCACGCGCGGCGGGCCGCCCGGAACTTCGCGATCTCCTCGAAGAAGTCGCTGTGCGCGTTGAGGAAGAACGAGATCCGGGACAGGAATGCCTCCGGCGCATGACCCCTGCGGATCAGCTCGTGCGTCACAGCCTGCGCGTGCGTCAGCGTGAGCGCCGATTCCAGTACGGCGTCGGCACCGGCCTCGCGGTAGTTGTAGCCGCTGATGCTGACCGGGTTCCATCGCGGAAGCTCGGTGATGGCGTACTCGATGAGGTCGCACTCGAGCTGGAAGGAGCCCACCGGGGGCAGGGCTTGCGGCGCGATGGTGATCGCCGTCTCCATCAGGAAGTCGTTCTGGCTCGTCCCGGACAGGGCGGCCTTCGGGATACCGCGCCGCTGCGCTGCCTGCACGAACATCGCAAGATGGGCGACAGCTCCGATCGGCTGCGAGGACACCAGTGACACGCTGACCTTGTCCAGCGGGATCTCGGCGAACAGGTCGTCGAAGTCGTCACGCACGTCCACGGCCACTCCGCCGCGCCCCACGTCCGAGCGGGCCAGGGGGTGGTCGGAGTCGAAGGCTCGAAGGCTCGGATAGTCGAAAACGCCGTTGACACCGGTCGCACCGGCGGCCAGGAGTGCGCGGTAGCGAGCATTCGTATCGGTCGCCCTGCCGAAACCAGCCAGCTGTCGCATGGTCCACGGCCGGTTGCGGTACATGCCCTCGTGAATGCCGCGAGTGAACGGAAAAGACCCCGGCCTCTCGGACGCCGCGGTGGGTCCGACGTCGTCGGGGCGGCCGTACGCGGGCAGTTCCAGGCCGGAGGCGGTGGACTCGGGCGACACCTCGGGAGACGACATTACGGAATCCTTTCATTGCGAGCGAGTGCTCGCTCGCAGTAAAGTCGGATGGACGTCCCCCGTCAAGACATCTGCTCGGTTCATGCGCACCGCTTCGACCGGAAGGCCGCCATGCCCGATGCCTCCGAGCTGGCCGCACAGGTCCTGGCTGGCGACGTTCGCACCGCCTCGCGGCTGATATCTCTGCTGGAACGCGAGGATGAGCAGGCCGCGGCGGCCGTTGCGGTGCTCTTTCCAGCGACGGGTTCGGCCCGTGCGATCGGGATCACCGGTCCGCCGGGCGCTGGTAAATCGACGCTGATCAAGCGGTTCATCGACGCCTACCGCGAGCGTGGTCTGCGCGTCGGCGTCCTGGCCGTCGACCCCTCGAGTCAGCTCACTGGTGGAGCCCTGCTGGGCGATCGGCTCCGGATGGTGTCACACACCATGCAGGAGGACGTCTTCATCCGCTCGATGGCGGTGCGGGATCAACAGGGTGGCATTGCCCGGGGCACGGCGCAGGCGATGCGCATCCTCGACGCGCTGGGGTGCGACCGGCTGATCGTGGAGACTGTGGGGGTCGGTCAGAGCGAGATCGCGGTCGCGGGGACGGTGGACTGCACCGTTCTCGTCTCGCACCCGGGTGCCGGTGACGAGATCCAGGCGATGAAGTCCGGCATCATGGAGATCGGGGACCTCTACGTCATCAATAAGGCCGACCAGCCCGGTGCTGAGCACCTGCGGCGTCAGCTCATGTCGGCCGTTCGCCTGCTCGCCTCCAAGGATCCACCGCGGCAGGTGTTCATGGTCAGCGCCCGGACGGGTGACGGCATGACCGAGCTCGTCGAAGCCGTGGAGACGCGGCTCGAACACCTTGACACCAGCGGGAAGCTAGGACGCCAGCGACTCCTCAATCTCCAGCAGGAGGTCCTCCAGTTGATCGTGAGCAGGTCTGTCGCGAATGTCCTTGCCGGGCTGGGACCGGATCCGGTCTCGACCTATCTGAGCGACCTCGAGCAGCGCCGTATGGATCCGTCGACCGTGGCCTCACTCGTGCTTGCCCAACAGCATCGGGATCGGTCGCTGGCGCAGCCGGGAGTCGCCGCGCGGGGAACCGTAGGACCAGCGTGACAGAAGGCATCGCCTCCGCCGAGGACGATGCTGGAGGGCGTGCGGTCCGCGCAATGGTCGAGGCAGACACCGCATCCCGCCTGCTGGGCATCGAGGTAGTGGTTCTGGAGCCCGGCCACGTCACCATGGGTATGACCGTCCTGCCCTCGATGCTCAATGGGCACGGCATCTGCCACGGGGGCTACCTGTTCCTGCTGGCCGACTCGGCGTTCGGTGCGGCCTGCAACAGCGTCGCTGGGGGTGCGGCCGCCGTCGCGTCGTCGTGCGACGTGACCTTCGTGGCACCTGCCAGAGCGGGAGACATTCTGGTGGCCGAAGCGCTGCAACGCCTCAACTTCGGACGCAGCGGCCTCTTCGATGTCACTGTGCGGCGGGCGGACGGGACTGTACTGGTGGAGTTTCGTGGTCACAGCCGACGACTTTCCAGCCCCCCGTAGGCCGGCATCGACCTAACTCATTCGGCTTGACAGTCCTGCAGCCGGCTCACGAGCATGATGCTCATGCCTGCCCTAGATGTTTCCCCCAGCGCGCGCGTCTCAGAGCTGATCGAGCGGTACGACGACTTCCTCGCAGACGAAGTCGCTCCGCTGCAGGTCAAGCTCGCCGAGCAGGGCGTTGGGACCGCGTGGGCCCCAGCCCTCGACGAGCACGGGCGGATGCACCGGACGGTCTGGGAGGCCCGCCGGGAGGTGCAGCGACGCTCCGCGGCAGCCGGGCTCTACGCGCCGCACATGGCCTCCGAAGTCGGCGGTGGAGGACTGTCCCGGGTCGAGATGATGCACGTCGAGGAGTTCGTGTACCGAAAAGCCGGACTCGGGTTGGGCCTGGCCGCACTGGCCTGGACCGAGGGCCCCAGCCCGATTCTCATCCATCTCAACGCCACCGGCCGAGCCCGGTTCCTCGTTCCGCTGATGGCCGCGGAGACCAGTTGCGCTTTTGCGAACACCGAGCCGGCGGTGGGCTCGGACGTGCTGAGCATGTCGACCCGGGCGGAGCGGGACGGCGAAGATTGGCTGATCAGCGGTCATAAGGGCTGGATCACCAATGCTCACTACTGCGACGTTGCGGCCGTCGTCGCAGTCACCGAACCGGGGGCTGGCAGCAAGTCCCTCACGATGTTCATGGTCGACGCGAACAGCCCAGGTTTTCGACGGGGAGTGGACTATCCGACTGCCCTCGATGATGGCCTCACCGGCGAGTTGCTGCTGGACCGGGTACGGGTCACCGACGACCAGCGCATCGGTGAGGTCGGTCAAGGGTTGGCTATGGCCCTGTCTTGGATCAACTGGCGGCGAATGTGCCGGGGGGGCATGTGCGCAGGTTGGGGCCGGCTGCTGGCCGACCGCGCCATCCGCCGAGCCAAGGCCAGGCGCTCCGGAGGTTCGCCGATCGCAGCGTTGCAGGCGGTACAGCACATGCTCGCCGACATCGATGCCGACGTCTACGCCGCCCGCGCCACTTCCTTGCTCGCGCAGGCCGAGCTCGACGAGCTCGGACCGTACGCCGTGCCGCTGCACCCTGACGCGGTCCGCCTGATCAGTCTCATCGCCCTCGTCAACGACGAGGCCTTCTTCCGAGTCGCCGACCGCGCGCTGCAGGTGCACGGCGCTAGCGGCCTCGCGCGCAACAGCATCGAGGAGAAAATGTTCCGGCTGGCCCGCAACCTCAAGATCCCGGCCGGCACCGTCGAGATCCAGCGCAACGCCATCGCCCGTACTCTGCTGCGGTGAACACCGACACAGATCGCGCTGCGGAGGCCGAGCCGCTGGTGGACTGGGGGATGGTGCACGGCCGATTCCAACCGTTCCACAATGGGCATCTGACTTGCCTGCAGCAGGCGGCGAGCCGTTGCCGGCACCTGCTGATCGGCATCACCGCTCCCGACCGGCACGCCCTGATCGCCGAACCGGACGACCCGACCCGGCACCTACCGGCGTCCAACCCCTTCACGTTCACCGAGCGACTGCTGATGATCACAGCGGTGTTGCGCGACAACGACCCAGGTATCCCGAGCTACGTCATCCCGTTTCCGATCAGCACGCCTGAGTTGTGGGACGACTATCTGCCGGCTGGCACGGTGCACTACCTGCGACTGTTCTCCGATTGGGGCCGGGCAAAGCTCGAGCGGCTGACGACGGCCGGATATCGCGTGGTCACGCTCGACCCGGGGGCCGAAAAGGAGGTCTCGGGCGAACAGGTACGGGCCGCGTGGCGCAGTGATGATCCACTATGGACTTCACTAGTCCCTCCCGCCGTCGCCGACACGATCTGTCACCGTCTCGATGCCCATGTCCGCGATCGTCGTACTGCTTCTTGACGGCCTCGGTGACCGCGCCTACCCGGAACTGGGTGGGCGAACCGCCAGCGAGGCCGCACACATCCCGCACCTTGATGCGTTGGCCGCCCGTGGCGCCAGTGGCCTGCTCCACCCACTCGGGCGCGGACGGGCGCCGTCCAGCGATGTCGCGCATTGGGCCATCCTCGGCGGCCACCCGGAGGAGTTCCCCGGCCGGGCGGTGTTCGAGGCCCTCGGCCGCAGCCAACGAGTCGATCCTGCAGACGTGTACGCGTATGCGGCCCTCCGGTCGGCCGAGTACCGAGATGGCGCATTGTGGGTGACCGGCCGAGCCAGGCACGAAGATGCCGCTGACGCCGCGCAGCTGCTCGAGTTCGTGGCGCACCGAGAGGTGGACGGCTTCGACTTCGATCTCACCGACGTGACCCGCGGCGAAGCTGTCCTGCAGATCGGCGGCGATGGCTGCGATGCGGTGACCGACTCCGACCCGTTCTTTCCGAGTCTGCATCCAGTGCTGCAACCGATTCCGCTCACGCCGGCCGCCGCGGGCACGGCGGCTGCAGCGACCCGGTGGACACAGGCCCTCGTCAGGGAGCTGCGGTTTCATCCGGTGAACCAGGCACGCAGTCTCGGTGGCCTCCCGCCGTTGAACGTCCTTACCCTCAAATGGTGGGGCCGCCTGCGTTCGATTCCGCCGTTTCGAGCCCGCCACGGCCTTGACGGCGTGCTGATCGCAGCCTCCCCGTTCCTGGCCGGCCTGGCCAAAGTGCTCGGTCTGGGGTTCATCCCCATTCCTGATCGGGAGGACCTGGAGGCGGCGTACGGCGAACGGCTCGACGTAGCCGCAGGGTTGCTACGCGACGGGGTGAAGTTCGTGTTCTGCCATAGCAAGTCGGTGGATGATGCGGGGCACACCAAGGACGTACAAAATCGGGTGGCTGCGCTGGAGAACCTCGACACCGTCCTGGATAGACTCGATCGGCCGGAGTTCTCCGGAGCCACGGTGCTGGTCACCGGGGACCACGCCACCCCCGCCGTCGCTGGCCTGATCCACAGTGGAGACCCCGTGCCGTTCGTGCTCGCCGGCCCCGCCGTGCGCCCCGACCAGGTCGCCGCCTTCGGCGAGCGACAGTGCGAGCAGGGTCGGTTGGGTCACCTACTGGGCTCCGATGTCATGCCGGTGCTTCTCGACGCCGTCGATCGTTCACTATTCCTGGGCTCCCGCCCCACCGATACGACACGGCCGGTCGGGTTGCCCGTCGACGTCGTACCCCTTCGGCCTTGACCTCGAGCACCGAGTTGGTGGCCGGTTTCTGGGAGCAGTTGTTCAACCAGCGCGATCTGTCCGCGGTTGCCTCCGTGGTCACCGACGACCTTTCCTGGCGGGGATCGCTGGGCACCAAGAGTGAGGGTTTGGACGGATTCCTCGACTACGCAATCGCGGCGCAGGAGGCGATCCCGGACCTGCACATCGAGGTGAATGAACTGATTGCTGCTGGCGACCACGTCTTCGCGCGACTCACCCTGTCCGGCACGCACAACGGGACTTTGCTCGGCGTTACCGAGACGCAGAGAAAGTTCAGCTACGAAGCCGCAGCCGTGCACCGATGCCGGGGTGGACGCATCGAGCAGGTCTGGGTGGTCGGTGACACCCATGCCCTCTACCGGCAACTCACTTCCGACGCGCTCTTGCCCAACGAGGTGGAACCGTGATTGCTGTCGCACGCGCTCCCTACGCCACGGGCGCCCCAGGTTCGACGCCCTCCACCGAGAGCAGATGCACGGTCCCGTCCGGCTCGAGCCCGCCGAGAACGAGGAACTCAGAGCGAAATCCGGCAATCCGCTTGGGCCCCAAGTTGATCGCGCCAACGATGAGTCGACCGACCAATTCCTCCGCCGAGTAGTTCGTGATCTGTGCCGACGTACGCAGCTGTCCTACGTCGGGTCCGAAGTCGACCGTCAGCTTGCAAGCCGGTCGCCGAGCCTCAGGGAAGTCCTCCACGCTCACGACCCGTCCGACCCGCATATCCACGTCGAAGAACGCTGCTCCGATGTCAACCTTGCGCTCCATATTCAGGCTTCACCCGGGCTGACTCGCCGGATCTCGATCGGGGGGATCTCCTCGGCAATGGGTAGTTCGAAGCCGAACATCTGTGCATAGAAGGACAGTTCACCGTCCAGCGCCGATCTGATGTTCTCCGCCTTGCGAAACCCGTGCTGCTCGCCGGCGAAGAACAATGCTGCATGGTCGACGCCGTTGCGAGCCAACGCGTTCACGATGAGTTCAGCCTGCTCCGGAAGCACCACCTTGTCCTCCAGTCCCTGAAAGACCGCGAGCGGCGTCCGCAGCGAGTCGGCGTGCTTGATCGGAGAGCGCTCGTCGTAGATCGTCTGCGCTTCCGGGAGCGGCCCGACGAGCCGGTCGAGGTAGCGGCTCTCGAACTTGTGCGTGTCTGCTGCCAACAGGGCCAGGTCGGCTACGCCGTAATGACTGGCACCGGCACTGAAGACTCCCGGAACGAAGGTCAGCACGGCAAGCGTCGTGTAGCCGCCCGCGCTGCCTCCGGTGATGGCCATCCGGGCCGGATCCACCCGTCCGATAGCGGCAAGGTGCCGGGCGCAGGCCACGCAGTCCTCGACGTCGACCACGCCCCAGTTGTCCCGCAGCAGATCCCGGTAGGGCCGCCCGTACCCGGTCGATCCGCCGTAGTTGACGTCAGCCACCGTGAAGCCTCGGCTGGTCCAGTACTGGACCGACAGGTCCAGCATCGGCTGCGCCATCGAAGTCGGACCACCGTGGATCATCACGATCAGCGGCGGGATCTCGCCGTCCGGGGCGGTGACGTCCGGGTTGGTCGGCGGATAGACCAGTGCATGGGCCGTACGACCGGCCGCACCGCTTGGGAAGGACAGCGCCTCCGGTACGGCGAACCAGGTGGCGGCTAGTCCGAGATCGCGAGCCGCCGACACAATCTCCACCGCTCCGTCGGCGGCGGAGATTCGAATGATCGAGGACTCAGCTGTTGGCGAACCGGCAAGGCAGACAACGCCTCCGGGTACCGCCCGCAATTGTCCGTACGCTGAGTAGGGGAGGTCCAGCACCCGCGAGGAGCCGTCGGCCTCGACCACGTACAGCGCGTCAAAGGCGTCCCGGCAGGCGGCTGCAACGATTCGGCCGTCGTCGAGCAGGGCATACCGCGACAGCCCGAAGACCCACTGCGGGCGCCCGATCTCAGCGTCGAGCACCAGCACTGGGTCCACCGAGCCACCCGTTCCGTCGGCGCCACCAGCCCACCGATAGAGGTTCCACCATCCGGTCCGGTCGGACAGGAAGTACAGGCTCCCGTCAGTGCCCCAGGTGGGCTGGCTGATCGACTCCTCGGTACCGCCGGCGACCCGGAGCTCGATACCGTTCCTTGTTCGCACGGTCAGCTCGGTTCCGTCCCACGGCATGTTCGGGTGGTCCCACTGCAGCCAGCAGAGCCTGCCGTCGGTCGACCAGCGCGGGTCGGAGACGAAGTCCGGACCGCTGACCAGAACCTCGATCCGACCGTCGGTCCCCACTGTCACGATCTCGTTGTGCACCTCATTATCGGCGGTATGACGCTCCCGGACGCAGGTGACCAGGCCAGTCCGCGGTCCCGGGTGACCGTCGGCGAAGCGCTCCCCGGACGGGATGGCAGGCTCGGCGGTGACCGTGGCCGGCTCGGTGCCCGGAGTGACTCGGTACAGCCGTTGGTCAGCGAAATCAGCGAACCACGCCTCATCGTCGACCAGCCACCATGCTCCCCCGCCGTATTCGTGCACCCGGGTTCGCACGTTGATGCCGGCCGGAACCAGGTCAGTGAGCTGGCCCTCGGGGGAGCGCCGTACGAGCACGACGCGGCCACCCTCGCTCGGGCGTGACTCCGACCACCACAGCGCACCGTCGCCTGCAACGGCCAGCTCGCCGACGCGGGTTGCAGCCGCCACCAGCCGTTGCGAGGTGAGCGGAGTGAGCCAGGATCCGTACGCAGCGGTGCTCGTCCTCGACCTTTCCGCAGCGCTCATCGGCCGACCGTATCTCCGATCAGGTGGGGGTATGCAGCAAGACCCGGGCAGACACGCCTGCCCCGCCTGTCACACAGACCACACTTGTCACGCTAGCGTGCAGTCATGCCCACGCGCTCCCCCGCAACGGCCCGGTCTCGCGCGGGCACCCAGCCGCCTACGTCCCACCAGACTGGATCGACCCGAACCAAGACAGCCGGTCCCCGAACCCCTCCGCGTAGCCGATCGGCGGGCAGGTCGGAAGGCACAAGCACCGCGGCCCGCAGTTCGGGTGCACGAAAGCCAGTGCGAAATCGTACGTCTGCAGCACTCGGCACACCGCTGGCCAGGGGCGCGGCCGCGGCTTGGGGCCTGCTCGCGCGGGCTGTCGGGGGTGCGGCACGAGCCGTCGGCCGGCACCCGGAGGACGAGAACGTTCTCAATCCGGCCCACCGTCGGGACGGCGTGGGGTTGGCCGTGGTCGGCCTCGCCATCATTCTCGGTGTCGGGGTCTGGACAGACGACACCGGACCGATCGGGTCGGGCCTGGCCAGTTTCGGCCGGGCCAGTATCGGCGTCGTCATGCTCGTCGTTCCCGTCCTGTTGTTGCTCATCGCTGTCCGGTTGCTGCGGCACGCTCCACGTCCGGACAGTCGCGGCCGACTGTCCATCGGTTGGGCCTGCATCGTCATCGCCGTACTCGGAATCACCCACGTCTTCGCCGGGCAGCCCGCGACCCCGGGTGGGCGGGCGGATGGAGCCGGGGCGATCGGTGCGGTCGCCGCCGGTCCCTTCGTCAGCGGACTCGGCGCCGTTGTGGGCACCACCCTGCTCGTGTTGTTGGGATTCTTCGGACTCCTGGTGGTGACAGCCACCCCGGTCCATCAGATCACCACCCGGAGCAACGTGCTGTGGGCCAAGCTGGCGCGCCGCCCGGTTCCCGGCACGGAGGGCACAGAGGATAAGGCCGCGCAGGGATCAGACGACGATGGCGAGTCGGTCAGGAACGCGCTGGGCAAGGTCCGGCTGCGCCGTCCCTCCCGCAAGCGGCAGGCCGTCCAGTCGCAGGCGGGGGACCTACCCATAGTGCACGGTGCCGCCCCGGACACCAACCACACCGAGGCCGTTCCGGAGCTGCCGACCACCCTGCCCGAACAGTTGACGATCAACCCGTTGGACGGCGACTACCGATTGCCGCCGGCGAACACGCTCAAACCCGGCACGCCGCACAAGGCCCGCAGCTCGGCCAACGACGCGACCATCGCAGCGATCACCAGCGTCCTGGACCAGTTCACTGTCGACGCGGCCGTCACCGGCTTCACCCGCGGGCCGACCGTCACCCGGTACGAGGTCGAACTCGGCCCGGCGGTCAAGGTCGAGCGGATCACGAACCTGGCCCGCAACATCGCCTACGCCGTGGCCAACGACAACATCCGCATTCTCGCCCCGATCCCCGGCAAGTCCGCCGTCGGCATCGAGGTACCCAACGTCGACCGTGAGATCGTCAGCCTCGGCGACGTGCTGCGCTCGGCTGCGGCTGTCCACGACCACCATCCGCTGCTGGTCGGTCTGGGCAAGGACATCGAGGGTGGCTACGTCTGCGCGAACCTCGCGAAGATGCCACATCTGCTCGTGGCTGGGGCAACGGGCGCGGGCAAGTCCAGCTTCATCAACGCGCTGCTGACCTCGCTGCTCCTCCGGGCCACACCCGACCAGATGCGGATGATCCTGATCGATCCGAAGATGGTCGAGCTGACCCCGTACGACGGTGTGCCGCACCTGATCACACCGATCATCACCGATCCCAAGAAGGCAGCGACGTCCCTGGTCTGGCTGGTCGAGGAGATGGAACAGCGCTATCTCGACATGCGCGCATCCGGCGTACGGCACATCGATGAGTTCAACCGCCGGGTCGTCAGCGGGAAGATCACCGCCCCCTTGGGCAGCGAGCGTGTGTACGCGCCGTACCCCTACATCCTGTGTGTCATCGACGAACTCGCCGACCTGATGATGGTCGCCCCCCGCGATGTCGAGGACTGCATCGTGCGGATCACCCAGAAGGCTCGCGCAGCAGGCATTCACCTGGTCCTGGCCACCCAGCGACCCAGCGTGGATGTGGTCACCGGGCTGATCAAGGCGAACGTGCCCAGCCGCTTGGCCTTCTCGACCTCGAGCCTGACCGACTCCCGGGTCATCCTCGACCAGCCGGGCGCAGAGAAGCTGATCGGGATGGGTGATGCGCTCTTCCTGCCTGTCGGGGCCGGGAAACCGGTACGTGTCCAGGGGGCCTTCGTCGGGGACGCCGAGATCGAGGCGATCGTGGCGCATTGCAAGAAGCAGGGCCAGCCGGACTACCGCGAGGACGTCGTCACGGTCAGCCCGGCCAGCAAGAAGGAGCTCGACGAGGACATCGGCAACGATCTCGACCTGCTCTGCCAGGCGATCGAGCTCGTCGTCAGCACGCAGTTCGGATCGACCTCCATGCTGCAACGCAAGTTGCGGGTCGGCTTCGCCAAGGCCGGCCGTCTGATGGACCTGATGGAAAGCCGGGGGATCGTCGGCGCATCGGAGGGTTCCAAGGCCCGAGACGTACTCGTCAAACCCGACGAACTCGACGGGATCCTCGACGCTCTGCGGGTCTGAGGCACCCGTCCTCGCCCACACGAGGTTCGGCTGCGGCCGCGGCGGCGCTAGTAGTCTCGCCTCGTGACTCCTCTTCCCGCGCCGTCTGTCGGCCGCGGGCGAGAGATCGCACTGGTCACTCTTGGCTGCGCCCGCAACGACGTGGATTCAGAGGAGCTCGCCGGTCGGCTCCAGTCCGACGGCTACCAGATCGCCACCGATGCCGGGCACGCCGACGCGATCCTGGTCAACACCTGTGGATTCGTCGATGCCGCGAAACGTGAGTCGGTGGAGACCCTGCTCGCAGCCGGCGACAGCAACGCCAAGGTGATCGCGGTTGGCTGCATGGCCCAGCGGTACGGGTCCGAGCTGGCCAGTGAATTGCCGGAAGCCACCGTCTTGTCCTTCGACGACTACCCGAGCATCGGGGACCGTGTCGACGACGTCCTGCAAGGCCGCAAGCTGACTGCGCACACACCCTCCGACCGACGGCACATCCTCCCGATCGCCCCGGTCGACCGGGCCCCGGACGTGGTACCCCCCGGACATGACTGGCTACGCCGTCGGCGGCTGACCACCGGGCCATCGGCTTCGATCAAGTTGGCCAGCGGCTGCGACCGCCGATGTAGCTTCTGCGCGATCCCGAGCTTCCGCGGGAGGTTTGTCTCGCGTACGCCGCCGGAGATCCTCGCCGAGGCGCGATGGCTTGCCGGGACCGGCGTGCGCGAGATCATTTTGGTCAGCGAGAACTCCACCTCGTACGGCAAGGACTTCGCCGACCTGCAGGCGCTGGAGAAGCTGCTTCCCGAGCTCGCTGCGGTCGACGGCGTCGAGCGGATCAGGGTCAACTACCTGCAGCCGGCCGAGGTACGGCCCGGCCTGATCGAGGTCATCGCGTCGACCCCGAACGTTGCACCCTACTTCGACCTGTCCTTCCAGCATTCCGCCCCGAGCGTGCTGCGGCGGATGCGGCGATTCGGTTCCTCCGAGCGCTTCCTCGAGCTGTTGGTCGCGATCCGGGCGATCAACCCCGAGGTTGGCGTCCGCACCAACGTCATCGTCGGCTTCCCGGGCGAGACCGAGGCAGATGTCGAAGAGCTCGAGGGATTCCTGGACGAGGCCCGGATGGACGCCATCGGCGTCTTCGGGTACTCCGACGAGGAGGGCACCGAGGCTGCGACGTACGACGGCAAACTGCCCGAACCCGTCATCGAGGAGCGAGTACGCCGGCTGGCGACGCGGGTCGACGAACTCTCGGCGCAGCGAGCTGAGGACCGGATCGGAACCCAGGTCCAGGTACTGATCCACGGTGTCGGCAGCGAGAATCCCGACGACCACCCCGGCGAGGACGCATGCGGCAACGGCAGTGCCGGTGGCATGGACGAGCGTGCGGCTTGGGGTACGGCCGCGCATCAGGCCCCAGATGTTGACGGCCAGACGTTGCTCGTCGCCCCGGCTCCGCCGCTGACCTACGTTGCCGGTGATCTGGTGATGGCCACGGTCGTCGACAGCAGCGGTATCGACCTGACGGCGGTGCCAGCCCGATGAGCAATGTCGTACCGGACCCCGCGGCCTCGGCCCCAGATCCGGTGCGCATCCTCAATCTCGCCAACGGCCTGACCATCTTGCGTATGGCGCTGGTCCCGGTCTTCGCGGTCCTGCTCCTCACCGGCGATGGGCAGGACCCGACGATGCGGCTGGTCGCCGCGCTGGTCTTCACGGGCGCGGTCATCACCGACCGCTTCGACGGGATGATCGCGCGGCAGCGCAACCTGATCACCGAGTTCGGCAAGGTCGCCGACCCCATCGCCGACAAGGCGCTGATCGGAACTGCCCTCGTCGCCCTGTCCTTGCTCGATCTGTTGCCGTGGTGGGTGACGGCAGTGATCGTCTTCCGCGAGGTCGCGGTCACCGTGCTCAGATTCTGGGTGATCAGGCACGGCGTGATTGCGGCCAGCCGGGGGGGCAAGATCAAGACCGTCGTCCAGGCCGCAGCGATCGGGCTGTACATCCTTCCGTTGTCCGGCTTCTTCGGGACGGTGCGCTGGTGGGTGCTGGCCGCCGCATTGATCCTCACCGTCGTGACCGGGATCGACTACGTCGTCAGGGCATTGCGGCTTCGCCGGACCAGTGCTCGGGCCATGCTGCGAGCCGAGCAGGCCCGCGCGCAGCGAACCCACGAGTCGACCTGACCAGGCCCTCAGATGCCGCTTCGGTCCACCGACTGTTGCTCGCCCGGGGACTGACGGTGGCAGTCGCCGAATCCCTGACCGGGGGCTTGCTCAGTGCCGCCCTGTCCCGCTCGCCGGGCGCCAGCAAGACCTTCCGCGGGGGGTTGGTGGTCTACGCCACCGATCTCAAGACCACGCTGGCCGGGGTACCGCAGCCGCTGCTGGATGCGCAGGGTCCGGTCAGCACCGACGTGGCTGCGGCCCTGGCCCGGGGTGTCCGGCATCGACTTGACGCCGATCTGGGGATCGGGATCACCGGGGTCGCCGGCCCAGATCCGGTGGGCGAGCTCCCCCCGGG
>JACCUF010000386.1 GCA_013811975.1 Geodermatophilaceae bacterium
CTTCACGATCTCGCCGCCGAAACGCTTGACGCCCAGGCGTTGGCTGTTCGAGTCGCGACCGTTACGCGAGGAGGAGGCGCCCTTCTTGTGTGCCATCTCGCTCAGTCCTCCTTCTCGTCGGTGGCCGAGGCCTTGCTTGACGTCGCTGCGGTCTCGGCGGTCTTCGTCGCCTTACTGGCCTTTGGCGCTGTTGAGGTCTTGGTCGCCTTGGCGGCCTTGGGCGGCTTCTCGTCGTCGTCCTTTACCGCGGCCTTCGCTGGCGCAGTCTTGGTGGGCTTCTCGTCCACGTCGGACTTAGCCGATGCCTTAGTCGATTCTGCCTTCGTCGATTCTGCCTTCGTCGATGCTGCCTTCTTCGGCTCTGCCTTAGCAGCTGGCTTCGCGGCCTTGACTGGCTTCTCGCCAGCGTCGGCCGTGCTGGCCTTGGCCTTCTTTTTCGGCTTACCGTCGTCGATGTCGGTGACCAGTAACTCGGTCAGGAGTTGACGATGACCGATCCGCCTGCGGTAGCCGGTCTTGTTCTTGTACTTGAGGATCTTGATCTTGGGGCCTTTGTGGTGACCGACGATCTCACCGGTTACGGCGATCTTGGCCAGCGCTGAGGTCTCGCTGACAACGGTGCGACCATCCACGAGGAGCAGCGCCGGCAGGCTCACGGCGTCGCCGGCAATGCCTTCGAGCCGATTGACCTCGACGACGTCGCCGACAGCCACCTTGTGTTGCTTGCCGCCAGCCTTGACCACTGCGTACACCACGGATCTCCTTTAGATCTTTTCGCCGCACACCGAATGACATTCCGGTAAGCGGAGGACTCGTGCGAGCGCGCTGATCGGTACTGCACACATTTGTGAGTCGACCGCGCTGGCACGCGAGTTCCCAGAGTACCGGAGTCTCTGATTCTGCGGCCAACCAGGCTCTGCCCGACTCTCTGTTTGACCGTCCAACCGATTGGGGACGGCCTCGTTGTGCTCAGACGTCAGCGACAGGCGGACCCGCGGGCCGGGATGCTCCCCGCCGCCCGCGTCGCCGCGGGGTTGCCGTCACGGCCCGCCCCTCAGCAGAGGATTCCTGATCGGTCCAGGCCCGTACGTCGGCGGACTCGAGTCTGTCCTGACTCGGCTCGATCGTGGTACTGGGAGTCGCATTGATCCGAGTCGTACCGGGCCCGGTCTCGCTGTCGGGCAGCGGTTGCTCTGCTCTGGCAGCGTCGGCTCCCGCGGTAACCTGCGCGACCACTCGTTCCGTGGCCGCCACGATCTCGGTGGTAGGGCTGGGCTCGAGAACCGTCTCGGCAGGTCCGCGGTCGGCACGAGAACCGCCGCCGCGTCCGCGGCGTCCGCTGCCGCGCTCATTTCGACCTTCGTTACTGCGATCGTTGCTCCGATCGTTGCTCCGACCGTCGCTGCGGTTGTCGCCTCCCCGGTTGTGGTCCTCCTGGCTATCGCCACTGGAGCGGCGGCGCTTCTCGTCGACCGGGTCTATGTGCACGATGAGCCCGCGACCATTGCAGTGCTCACACGGTTCGGAGTAGACCTCGAGCAACCCCTGCCCGACCCGCTTTCGGGTCATCTGGACCAAGCCGAGTGAGGTGACCTCGGCGACCTGGTGCCGGGTCCGATCACGACCGAGACATTCGGTGAGTCGACGCAGGATGAGGTCACGATTGCTCTCGAGCACCATGTCGATGAAGTCGATGACGATGATTCCGCCGATGTCACGTAGCCGGAGCTGGCGGACGATCTCCTCGGCGGCTTCGAGGTTGTTGCGAGTGACAGTTTGTTCGAGGTTGCCACCACTGCCGGTGTACTTGCCGGTATTGACGTCGACGACCGTCATCGCCTCGGTGCGGTCGATCACCAGGGATCCACCCGAGGGCAACCAGACCTTGCGGTCCAGCGCCTTGGCCAGTTGCTCGTCGACCCGAAGGTCGGCGAAGACGTCGCTCTCGCCGGTGTGCTTGATGACCCGGACGGCGAGGTCAGGAGCCACGTGAGCGACGTAGGCCTCGACGGTGTCCCAGGCCTCGTCCCCGGAGACGATCATCCGGGTGAAGTCCTCGTTGAACACGTCCCGAATGACCCGGATGGCCAGATCGGGCTCCTGATAGAGCAGGCTCGGCGAGCTCGTCGAGGAGGAGGCCGCCTTCTTCTGAATGACCTCCCACTGTGCGGTCAGCCGATTGACATCGCGGGTGAGCTCGTCTTCGCTCGCGCCCTCAGCGGCGGTTCGGATGATCACTCCGGCGTCTTCGGGGACGATCTTCTTCAGGATCGCCTTGAGCCTGCTGCGTTCGACATCGGGTAGCTTGCGGCTGATCCCGGTCATTGAGCCATTGGGCACGTAGACGAGGTAGCGGCCCGGAAGGCTGACCTGTGAGGTCAACCGGGCGCCTTTGTGACCCATCGGGTCCTTGGTCACCTGGACGACGACGCTGTCCCCGGACTTCATCGCGGTCTCGATGTTGCGGGATTTCCCTTCGAGACCGGCAGCGTCCCAGTTCACTTCACCGGCGTAGAGCACGGCGTTGCGGCCCTTGCCGATGTCGACGAAGGCCGCCTCCATGCTTGGCAGCACGTTCTGCACCTTGCCGAGATAGACATTGCCGGCGAACGAATTCGAGGTCGCTTGGGTGATGTAATGCTCGACGACGATGTCATCCTCGAGAACCGCGATCTGGGTGCGCGCACCGCTCTGCCGGATGACCATCGCCCGGTTTACGGCCTCGCGACGGGTGAGGAACTCCGCCTCGGACAGGATCGGCGCGCGTCGACGGCCGGTATCGCGCCCGTCCCGACGGCGCTGTCGCTTGGCCTCGAGGCGGGTCGATCCAGAGATCCCGCGGACCTCTTCGTTTCCGCCGCCACCGTCCCCGCGGCCTGAGCCGTCGCTGCGGTCACCGCTGTCTCCGCGGCCACCGCTGCCTCCACGGCCATTGCCGGTGCCGCCGTCATCGTCATCGGAGCGTCGTCGGCGACGCCGGCGACGCCGGGTTGTACCGCCCTCGCCGTCCTCGTCCTCGTCCTGGAGACCGGACTCCGCGCCTGCGCCGTCATCGAAGGCCGGTGACCCACTTTCCACCGAGGAGTTGTCCGAGCCGTCCTCATCGACGTCCTCGCCGGTCTTGCCTCGGCCACGCCCTCGCCGGCCACGCCGGCGGCGGTTCCCGCCGTCGACGTCCGGGTCGGAGTCGCTGTCTGCCTCGGATGAGCCGGACGTATCGGCGATGGCAGCGGCGTCGCCGGACCGAGCAGAGTCTGAGAAGTCGTCGGCGTGATCGTCCACGGCGTCGATCTCGGCGCCCTCGGCATTGGCCTTGCCAGCCATGCTGGACTTACCGGACTGGCTCACCTTGGTGGCCTTGGTGGCCTTGGTGGCCTTGGTGGCCTTGGTGGCCTTGGTGGGCTCCGTTGCCTTGGCCGTCTTCCCTGCCGTCGGCGCCTCGGTGCTGTCGGCCTGAGGTGCGCCGCCCTTCCTCGTCCGGGTCGCCTTGACCGGACGGAGATCGCCGCCGGCCTGGTGCTGGTCCCTGCCGTCAGTGAAGTCGGCCTCCCGATCGCGCGACTGCCCGGTTGGCAGCGGCTCCGGCTCCGGAGGCGCCATGAATGACATCACCGGCGG
>JACCUF010000390.1 GCA_013811975.1 Geodermatophilaceae bacterium
GCGGTGGCTAGGGCGCCCAGGATGAAGCCGAGGACTGCTGCGGCCGTCACAACCCCGGGGCGAACCGGAGCCGGGCCCCCGCCGAAGCCGTAGGGCTGTGGGTATCCCGATTGTTGGCCGTACCCGGGAGGACCTGCGGTGGGCTGCTGGCCGTACCCGGGAGGACCTGCGGTGGGCTGCTGGCCGTACCCCTGCTGTTGTGGGTAACTGCCGGATGAACTCATTCGGTTATCGGCGGGTGGAGAAGAACTGCTTTGCTACCGGCTGCAGGAGGAGGAACACGATCCCTCCGGTGAGCACCAGTCCGATCAGGGAGAGCGCCGAGAACTGCTGGCCTTGGACCAGGCTGAAGATGATGCCCAGTATCTGCAGGCCGGTAGCTACCGCCGCGGTGATGAGCAGGATCTGGCCGGTCTTGCCGGTCAACGCCATGACTCCGCCGGCGATGAGGCCGGCAGTGATCGCGAGGTAGAGGATCGCGAAGATCACGAAGATCCCGCTGAACGAGGACAAGGCGAAGAAACCGAATGTGGCGAGCAAGGTGAGCAGTGCCGCAATGAAACCTAGGACTGCGGCCGTGATGACCTGAGGAGGAGTGCCTCCCTTCGACGGCGCGCCGTACCCGCTCGGAGGTCCTGATGGATAGCCGCCCGGCTGGCCGGATCCGGTCTGAGCCGGCTGTCCGTACCCGGCCGAGCCGGAGTCGGGATAGTTACCGCTCGGCGGTTGGTTCTGCTGGCCGTACGGCGGTTGAGAACTTGGGTCCGGTGCGCCTGGCTGGGTCATAGGGAACCTTCCCTGGTGAGTGTGTTGCAAAGTGTTGCGGGACGGCAAGTCCAGGTCAAGCACCTGCGCTCGTGTGGTGCAGGGCACATCCGGAGTTCTTCTAGGCTGGTGCCGTGTCCGCCACCCGTCCCATCGTCCTGATCGCCGACAGACTAGCGCCGCGAGTCGTGGAATTGTTGGAGCCGGACTTCGAGGTGCGCCACGTCGACGGAACTGACCGTCGCGCCCTGCTAGCTGCTCTGGCTGACGCCTCCGGTGTATTGGTCCGCAGTGCCACAACCATCGACGCGCAAGCCCTGGCCGCTGCCCCGCGGCTGAAGGTAATCGCACGCGCGGGGATCGGACTGGACAACATCGACTTGCCGGCGGCAACCGCTCGCGGCGTCCTGGTCGTCAACGCTCCGCTGTCCAACATCTGGTCGGCCGCCGAGCATGCGGTAGCGCTCTTGCTCGCAACGGCTCGTCAGATTCCGGCCGCGGACGCGTCGCTGCGGGCGGGGACCTGGAAGCGATCCTCCTTCAGCGGCGTCGAGATCGCCGACAAGACCGTGGGTGTGGTCGGTCTGGGCCGAATCGGACTGCTTTTTGCGGCGCGGTTGAAGGCCTTCGAGGCACGGGTCATCGCATACGACCCGTACATCCAGCCAGGTCGGGCGACCCAATTGGGCGTGCACCTTGTGTCACTGGAGGAGTTGCTTCGGGAAAGCGACTTCATTTCCATCCATCTACCCAAGACGCCGGAGACGGTCGGACTCATCGGTGCCAAAGAACTCGCGGCCACCAAGCCCGGGACGATTTTGGTGAATGCCGCTCGTGGTGGTCTCGTCGACGAGCAGGCCCTGGCGGAGTCCCTGCAGTCCGGTCACCTCGGCGGGGCGGGCATCGATGTCTACGACGCCGAACCGTGCACTGACAGCCCGCTTTTCGCCCTTCCCAACGTCGTAGCCACCCCGCACCTGGGAGCCTCGACCGTGGAGGCACAGGACAAGGCCGGCGAGGCCGTGGCCAGGTCCGTACGACTGGCCCTACAGGGCGACTTCGTCCCCGACGCGGTCAACGTTCAGGCCGGTGGCGTGGTCGCCGAGGAGGTACGACCTGGGCTGTCCTTGGCCGAGAAGCTCGGCCGGATCTTCACCGCGATCGCGGGTGGAATCGCCTTGCGGTTGTCAGTCGAGGTCCGTGGAGACATCGTCGAACACGACGTGAGCGTGCTGCAGTTGGCCGCCCTGAAGGGCATCTTCACCGACGTCGTCGAGGAACAGGTGACCTTCGTCAACGCCCCACTGTTGGCCAGAGACCGCGGATTGGAGGTGGACCTGGTCACCGATCCGATCAGCCAGGACCATCGCAACGTCACCACTCTGCGCGGCGTGATGGCCGACGGTCGGGAGATCTCGGTGTCGGGCACGGTGACCGGCCCTCGCCTGGTGGAGAAGCTCACCGAGGTGGTCGGCTTCGAGGTCGACCTGCGTCCCGAGGGATACCTGCTGTTCTTCCGTTACGACGATCGTCCGGGGGTGGTGGGAACGATGGGCGCCATGCTGGGAGATGCCGAGATCAACATCGCCAGTGCTCAGGTCAGCCGTGCCGATGCCGGCGGAGAGGCACTCATGGCGATCACCACCGATTCCGAGGTGGCACCGGAACTGCTGGCCATGATCGCCGAGCGGATCGGAGCCCGTGATGCTCGGCTGGCCAACCTGACCTCCGGCTGAGTCACCCGAGCCACGCCGGACCCCCTCTCCTAGGGTGTGCCTCATGCGGATCGCGGTCATAGGTGGAGACGGAATCGGACCGGAGGTCACCGCCGAGGCACTCAAGGTCCTGGCGGCGGTGACCCCGGATCTGCAGACGACTGCCTTCGACCTCGGAGCGTCGCGCTGGAGCCGTACGGGGGAGTTGTTGCCCGACTCGGCTCTCGAGGACATTCGTGGCCACGACGCCATTCTGTTGGGGGCGATCGGTGATCCCAGCGTTCCCAGCGGCATCCTGGAACGTGGACTGCTGCTGCGGCTGCGCTTTGCCCTCGACCACCACGTGAACCTGCGCCCGGTCCGTTTGATGCCGGGCGTGGTCGGACCGCTGAACGGCAATCCGGCAATCGACATGATCGTGGTTCGTGAGGGCACCGAAGGCCCGTACACCGGAAATGGGGGGGTCATGCGCGGCGGCACCCCGCACGAGATCGCGACCGAGGTCAGCGTCAACACCGCCTTCGGTGTACGACGGGTCGTCCGGGATGCCTTCGAGCGAGCGCAGACTCGGCCGCGCCGACACCTCACCATGGTCCACAAGACGAACGTGCTGACCCATGCGGGTTCGTTGTGGTCGCG
>JACCUF010000313.1 GCA_013811975.1 Geodermatophilaceae bacterium
TCCCCACCGGCCTGGATCACCGTCAGACAGCTGGCGAAGTCGGTGCACTTCTCACCGCCAGCGGTGATCCCGTTCACATACGGTCCGAAGGTGGTCGCGTCGTTGGTGCGCGCCAGCTCGGCCGCCAACGCGGACAACACGACCGCATCGTAGGTCTCCGCGGCGTAGTTGAAGTCGACCAGCGCTGGATCCACCTCGAGCAGCCGATCAGTGAAGTCCGGGGCGAGTTCGGTCAACGGCGTGGTGCCCCTCATGCCGGCAAGCGAGCCCGGCTCGGTGAACTTCTCACCGAGCGCGTTACCCATGTTGCCGTCAGATCCGTAAACGTTGACCTGCTTGGCCTCCTCGCCGCCGCCGCTGTCACCGCCGCCGCCGCTGTCACCGCCTCCGTCGTCGCCGCCGCCGCACGCTGTGGCGGCGAGCAGCAGGGTGGTCGATACAGCGGCGATTCGCGCCAATTTGCCTTTGAGCATCCGGATACTCCTGTGTTCATGCGGGCCCGTTATCGGGCGTGGTGTTCATCCGCCGGTGGGCGGTTCCCGCGCCACCGTAGTCCGTACGGCGAGATCGAGTCACGCCCTTGGCTGCCTTGTGACTCACCCGTGACCGAGCCGTGACCTAGCGGGGACGAGGCGGGAACGAGAGACGGCCCTGCGGAGCGCGGGTGAGTAGGGCAACTCCTCCGACCTGCCGGGTCAGCTTTCGTCGGCCTCTCCGGCAAGGACCGCCTCGGCGATGGATCGCATCGACTCGCGGCGATCCATCGCGGTCCGCTGGATCCAGCGGAAAGCTTCCGGCTCGGTCCATGATCGCTGCGCCATCAGCTGACCTTTGGCTCGTTCGATGGCCTTGCGCGACTCCAACCGCTCGGTGAGGTCACTGACCTCTGCTTCGAGGGCGACGTACTCGGCGTAGCGCGACACCGCCATCTCGATCGCCGGTACCAGATCATGCTTCTGGAAGGGCTTGACCAGGTAGGCCATGGTGCCGGCCGACCTGGCACGGTCTACGAGGTCACGCTGACTGAACGCGGTGAGGATGACCACCGGAGCGATCCGGTCGGCGGCGATCTTCTCGGCTGCGGCCAGGCCGTCCATCACCGGCATCTGTACGTCGAGGATCACCAGGTCGGGACGCAGTTCAGCGGCCAGGGCCACCGCCTGGGCGCCGTCTCCGGCTTCGCCGACCACCCGGTAGCCCTCCTCCTCCAGCATCTCCTTGAGGTCGAGGCGGATCAGCGCCTCGTCCTCGGCGATCAGGACACGGCGCCCGGTCATGGCCATCGGATCGGGCGACTCAGAACGGTTCACGATGGCGAGACTAATGCCTCTCATGCTCGTGCTGCTCCCCCATATTCCCGCTGAGGCGCTCAGCCGGTGCCGACGCGGTGACAATCTGCCGATAGTCTCGAATCTCTGGCCCCCGTACCCCAATTGGCAGAGGGAGCGGACTCAAAACCCGCCCAGTGTGAGTTCGAGTCTCACCGGGGGCACCGAGCATCGACACTGTGCTGCGTTGGCTAGCGTGCGCGGCATGAGTTCCGGCCCCGTACCGCACATGAGTCCGGATGAGTTCCGTGAGCACGGCCGTCGGGTCGTGGACTGGATCGCGACATACTGGGAGCGATTGCCGACCTTGCCTGTGCTCTCCCAGGTATCCCCCGGCCAGGTCCGCGCCGGCCTGCCGGGAACGCCGCCGCGAATCGGCAGCCATGGATCTCTGGACGCGTTGATGGCTGACCTCGACGAGGTGGTCCTGCCCGGGATCACCCACTGGCAGCATCCGGGCTTCATGGCCTACTTCCCGGCCAACGCCTCGGGCCCGTCGGTGCTCGGCGACCTGCTCAGTTCAGGACTGGGCGTGCAGGGGATGTTGTGGGCGACCAGTCCCGCGTGCACCGAACTCGAACAGGTCATGCTCGACTGGCTCGTCGACCTTCTTGGCTTGCCGGCTGCCTTTCGCAATGACGGCGCTGGCGGAGGGGTGATCCAGGACTCCAGCTCCGGCGCGAACTTCGTGGCCCTGCAAGCCGCTCTGCACCATGCCACCGACGGGACAAGCGTCACCGACGGCGTCTCTGGCTCGCACATCGTCTACGCCTCCAGTCAGACGCACTCATCGGTGGAGAAGGCCGCCCGGATGGCGGGGCTGGGCTCACGAGCGGTGCGTACGGTCAATGTCGACCCAGCCACGCTGGCGATGGTCCCGGCCCACTTGGCCGAACTCGTGGCCGCGGACCGGGCAGCCGGGCTGGTTCCCGCAATGGTCGCGGCCACGATTGGCAGCACGTCGACCACCGCCATCGACCCGGTTGCTGAGATCGGGGCCGTCTGCCGGCAGCACGGCGTATGGCTGCACATCGACGCCGCCTTTGCCGGCGTGGCCGCGGTCTCTCCTGCTCTGCGTTGGATCAATGACGGTGTGGCCGACTACGCCGACTCGTACTGCACCGACGCGCACAAGTGGCTGCTCACGAATTTCGACGCGACCGCCTTCTGGGTACGCGACCGACGGCACCTGACCGGAGCTCTGTCGATCCTTCCCGAATATCTCCGTAACCAGGCCAGCGACTCGGGAACCGTCGTGGACTACCGGGATTGGCAGATCGAACTCGGCCGGAGGTTTCGCGCGCTGAAGCTCTGGATGGTGATCGGCTGGTACGGGGCGGACGGACTGCGCGCCCACATCGAGGGTCACGTCGCGCTTGCCCAGGAGCTTGCTGGATGGGTCGAGGCCGACGATCGCTTCGAGGTCGTCGCGCCGCATCCGCTGTCGCTGGTCTGTCTTCGTCCGCGTTGGCCAGGCCACGAGGACGAGGAGGCCGACGGACTGACGATGTCGGTGATCGAGTCACTGAACCGCTCCGGAAAGGTCTTCCTCACCCACACAAAAGTCGCCGGTCGAGCGGTCATCCGGGTGGCCATTGGCGCGCCAGCCACGACCCACGAGCATGTGCAAGACGTCTGGAATCTGATCCGAGCCGAGGTCGCCGCCCACAGCTGACGTCTCAGCGCGACCGCCGGCGCCGAATCAGGCCCTCCTGGACGACGGTCGCGATGTGTGCGCCATTCCGGGACCAGATCTGCCCGGTGCTCAGTGCCCGTCCGCCCGAAGCCGACGGCGAGTCCGAGGTGTACAGGAACCACTCGTCGGCCCGGAAGGGCCGGTGGAACCACATCGCGTGGTCAAGACTGGCCGGCATGACGTCTGGATCGGCGAAGGAGATACCCGCTCGTCTGGCCGCTGCTTCGAGCAACGAAATGTCGCTGGCGTAGGTCAGGACGCAGACATGGATCGCCGGATCGTCGGGCAGCCGACCATCGGCGCGCATCCAGACGTAACCGTCGGTGTCCCCGGCCCCGACAGGCGGACCTGGCAGCCACGGGCTGGACCTGTACCGGCGGTCGATCGGTCGCGGGATCCGGGCGAAATGCCCGATTCTGTCCGCGACCGGAGCCACGAGTTGGGCGAAGTCCGGAAGCTCCTCGGGGGCAGGGCCGTTGGGCATCGGCGTGCCGTGTTCGACGAAGGCTGTCTCGGATCGTTGAAAGGATGCCGACAGCTGGAAGATCGTCTCGTACGTTCCGCTAGGACGCAGCTGCTTGGCCACGACCCGCCTGGTGGTGAAGGAGAATCCGTCGCGGATCCGGTCCACCTCGTAGCGGATCGCCACCCGCGGGTCTCCGGGCCGCAGGAAGTAGGCGTGCAGCGAGTTGACCGGTCGTTCCTCGGGGACCGTACGGACGGCCGCGACCAGCGCCTGCCCGGCAACCTGTCCACCGAAGACTCGCTGGAGGGACACGTCCGGGCTGGTGCCCTCGTAGATGTCCTCGTCCACCGGCGTCAGGTCGAGGAGGTCCACCAGGGAGTCAACCGCC
>JACCUF010000413.1 GCA_013811975.1 Geodermatophilaceae bacterium
ACGCCCAGACGGCGTGCTCCCTCGATGAGCCGGTGCCGAAGTCGTTGTCGGCCACCAGGATGGAAGATCCCGCGTACTCCGGCTTGTTCAGGACGAAGTCGGCTTCGCTGGACCGCCAGGCCGCGAAGAGGCCATCTTCGAAGCCGGTGCGGGTGACCCGCTTGAGATATACCGCCGGAATGATCTGGTCGGTGTCGACATTCGTACGCCGGAGGGGCGCGACGATGCCGCAATGCACTGTGAACGGATCCACGATCAGGCTCCCAGGTCAGCTGGCGCAGTCAGGTGGCCGGTGACCGCGGTTGCGGCGGCCACACCCGGGGAGACCAGGTGGGTACGGCCACCTTTGCCCTGCCGTCCTTCGAAATTGCGGTTGGAGGTCGACGCCGAACGCTCACCGGGCGCGAGTTGATCCGGATTCATGCCCAAGCACATCGAGCACCCCGCACTTCGCCACTCCGCTCCGGCATCGAGGAAGACCTGATCCAGCCCCTCCTCCTCGGCGGTGACCTTGACGCGCATCGAGCCGGGCACGACCAGCATCCGGACCGAGGACGCGACCTTCCTGCCGCGCAACAGATCAGCGGCGATCCTCAGATCCTCGATGCGCCCATTGGTACAGGAGCCGACGAAGACGGTGTCGACGGCGATCTCGCGTAACGGCATTCCCGCGCGGAGGTCCATGTAGGCGAGTGCCTTCTGTGCTGATATCCGATCTCCGGCGTCGGCGAAGTCATCCGGATCGGGAACCGTCGCGCTGAGTGGGGCGCCCTGGCCCGGATTGGTCCCCCAGGTCACGAACGGCGACAGCGCGCTGGCCTCGAGACGCACCTCGGCATCGAATCGCGCGTCGTCGTCTGATCGAAGGGTCCGCCAATATGCGACAGCCTCGTCCCAGGCTGGTCCCGTGGGCGCGTGGGGGCGACCGCGCAGGAACGCAAAGGTGGTCTCGTCGGGGGCGATCATCCCGGCCCGGGCACCGGCCTCGATCGACATGTTGCAGACCGTCATCCGGCCCTCCATGGACAGTGCCTGGATGGCGGCGCCTCGGTACTCGATGACGTAGCCCTGGCCACCACCGGTGCCGATCTGGGTGATCAGGGCGAGGATCACGTCCTTGGCGCTGACCCCCACCGGCAACTCCCCATCAACGGTGACCGCCATCGTCTTCGGGCGCGCGGCGGGCAGGGTCTGGGTCGCAAGTACATGTTCGACCTCGCTGGTTCCGATCCCGAAGGCGAGGGCGCCGAACGCTCCGTGGGTGGAAGTGTGGCTGTCCCCGCACACGATCGTCATCCCGGGCTGGGTCAGCCCCAGCTGCGGCCCGATCACGTGCACGATCCCCTGCTCGGCATCGCCCATGGCATGCAGGCGGATCCCGAACTCGGCGCAATTGCGGCGCAACGTCTCGATCTGCGTTCGCGAGACCGGGTCGGCGATCGGCTGGTCGATGTCGAGAGTCGGGACGTTGTGGTCCTCGGTCGCCAAGGTGAGGTCAGGCCGGCGCACCCGACGTCCGGCGTTTCGTAGCCCGTCGAAGGCCTGCGGGCTAGTGACCTCGTGGACCAGATGCAGATCTATGAACAGCAGGTCCGGTTCGTCCTCGGCCCGCCGAATGACGTGGCTCTCCCAAACCTTCTCTGCCAATGTGCCGGCCACTCCCGACCACCTTCTCTCACTCGCTCTGGTTCTAGCCGATTTCACATCGTGAGACGCTAGTATCGCTGTGTGGAACACAGTAGCGGAATCGGCGTTCTGGACAAAGCGGTCCTGATCCTCCGTCAGGCAGCTCTGTCCCCGGTGACCCTCACCGACCTGGTCGAACGGGTCGAGCTGCCCAAGGCAACCGCTCATCGGATCACGACCGCGCTACAGTCCCACGGCTTGCTGCGCCGCAACGATTCCGGTGCCTGGATGCTCGGGCCCTTGCTTGCCGAGCTGGCCTCCGGGGGGCAGCCGGATCTGGCCGCCCGGGCCGGGCCGATCCTCGAACAGCTGTGCCGGGACACCGGAGAGAGTGCACAGCTCTTCCAGCGCCAGGCCGACGTACGTGTCTGCATCGCGATGGCCGAACGCGCGAGCGGTCTGCGAGACACGGTGCCGCTGGGGGCCCGGTTGCCCATGACAGCCGGATCGGCGGCCCACGTCCTCCTGGCC
>JACCUF010000432.1 GCA_013811975.1 Geodermatophilaceae bacterium
CTTCTTCGTCGGATCGCTCACCGAGAGGTCCACATGTCACATCTCACCGTTTCACATGCATCCACGCTGCCCCCGACGTCGCGGGGGTACGGCGGGCGAGCCGCGCCCGTTGCCATCCTCGCCCTGCTGGCCCTGCTGATAACGCCTAGTGGGGCTAACGCCGCACCGCCCACCTCACCGCTGACCACTGACCCCGCCGATGCCGCCGCGGGATGGCTGACCGGTGAATTGGTGGACGGCGACCACCTGACCACAGAGTTCGACCTGGACGGCAACGCGACGATCGATCCGGCCACCGAGGTCTTCCCCGACTACGGGCTCACCGCCGACGCGATTCTCGCGTTCGCCGCAGCGGGTTCGGCCGGCAATGCGGCCAACGCCGCGACCGACTACCTCGCCGCGAACGTGTCGGGCTACGCAGGAGACGGAACAGTGGAGTCCTACGCCGGCTCACTGGCCAAGCTGATCCTGGTCGCAGACATCATGGGCCGCGACCCGACAGCCTTCGGTGGGCGCAACTTGATCACCGACCTGCAAGCCCGTTTGCAGCCAGACTGCAGCGACATTCTCGTATGCCCCAACCCAGGCAGGTACTCCGACGCGTCGGAGTTCGGGGACTTCAGCAACCCGCTGGGGCAGGCCCTGGCGATCATCGGCCTGGAGCGGACGACGACTGACGGTGCACCCGCAACGGCTGTGGACTTCCTCGTCAGCGTCCAGTGCGCCGATGGTGGGTTCGTGTCCGACCTGAGCGCGCTCCCCTGCGCCACCGGCGAAGTGGATACGACTGCGCTCGCCGTGCAGGCACTCGCGCTGGTGGGTCGCGATGCGGCTACTGACGCGGCTACGGCCTACCTGATCGGCCAGCAGGCTGCCGACGGCTCCTTCGCTGCGCCCGGCTTCGGTAACCCGCCGGTCACGACCGCGAACGCCAACAGCACGGGATTGGCCGCCCAGGCGTTGCGTGTCCTCGGTTCCGGGGATGCCGCCGACGATGCCGTCGGCTGGTTGCTGGGTCGTCAGATCGGCGCGGACGGACCCCAGGAACAGCAGGGCGCGTTCGCTTTTGACGCCACCGGGTTCGACCCTGCCAATGCCACCCGGGCCACGACTCAGGCCATCCTGGGAGTTGCCGGAATTGGTTTCGCCGCGCTCGCGCCCCCGGCTGATCCACTGGCCTACGGCCTCGACGTGGGTGTCGAGGATGGGGTGCCGCCGCCTCCGGCCGCGGGTCCCCCGGCTGCGGGTCCACCGGCTGTGGGTCCACCGGCCGCGGGTCCACCGGCTGTGGGCCCCCCGGCTGCGGCCCCGGCCCCGCTGCCTGCGACCGGTGCAGCTCCGCGGGGTCTGATCGGGCTCGGCTTCGGCCTGCTCGGGGTCGGCATCGCCGCGTCGGTGATCGGCCGGCGTCGCACCCACGAACCGGCGTGACCGACGCGGCCCCGGTGCGGAGGATCCCACCACAAGGGGGGAGGGTCGGCTGCTCGGCCCGATGCCTGATCGCCATGAGTACCCGTTCGCTCCGGATTCTGATTGCGGCAGCTCTCATCGGACTCGGCCTGGTCGCCGCCGAACCGTCGGCCACCTCGGCTGCCGCCGCGGGCTGCCAGTCCTCGCAGATCGCTGTGGTCGTCTCGTTCAACTCGCTCGGGGGTGGAACCCAAACGGCATGCGTCGGTGACGTCGGCAGCGGCCTGGCCGCGCTGAGTGAGGCGGGCTTCGGTTACGCCTTCGTGAATCGTCAGCCAGGGCTGGTCTGCACGATCAACGGAGCACCGAACCCGTGCAACGGGGCACCGACGAACGCCTACTGGTCCTACTGGACTGCAAACTTGGGTGGCAGCTGGGCGTACAGCAATCTCGGAGCCGGGAACCGCAACCCGGCCCCAGGCAGCGCAGAGGGCTGGTCGTTCGGCGCGGGGGGTCCGCCCGCGATCGGTCCGCCCGCCGCAAACGCTCCACCTCCACCTCCACCTCCACCTCCACCTCCACCTCCACCTCCACCTCCACCTCCACCTCCACCTCCACCAGCTCCGGCTCCGGCTCCGGCTCCGGCTCCGGCTCCGGCCCCAGCC
>JACCUF010000320.1 GCA_013811975.1 Geodermatophilaceae bacterium
AGCCTCGGTGTTGTTCCGGCTGGAAGAACTTCTTGATCCCGAAGGCGTGCAGGCCCGCGATGAGGCCAAGATCCGCGAGCACGAGGAAGGCCTTCGGGAAGCGGGAGTTCACTCTCTCCCCGGACCCGTACGGGTCGGCCGGGATCATCGCGGCCGCTATCCCTGATCAACCGGGTCGGCCGCGGGGTGCTGGCCTCCGGTGCCGAGATCAGCCCGACGCTGGCTCGGATGCTGGCCTGCGACGCCGGAATCATCCCCGCCGTCTTCAACGCTCACGGCCAACCCGTCGACGTCGGCCGGGAACGCCTGTTCTGCTGGCACCAGCACCGCGAAATTGAGGGTGGCGAATGGAAGCCTTCTCACCGAGGCCGGATCTGCTCCGACGTCCCGAGTGACTCGACCCGGAACGAGGGCCTTGGATAAACCTGATCCACCGACCACCGCCATCCAGACCCGACCCACTATGGAAGTTGACCGGGACGAAGCCAGTTACGGTCGCTCGGTGACCCGAACCCTTTTCGCTGGTGGCGTTGTCTTCGATGGCACCGGCTCAGCCCCTGCTCCCGCCGACGTCCTGGTCGAGGACGGGTTGATCTTGGACGTCGGGACCGACTTGGACGCCGACGAAGTGGTCGACTGTGCCGACTCGACGGTCCTCCCGGGGTTGATCGACAGTCATGTGCATGTGCTCTTCAGCGGGGTCAACGTGCTCCGGATGATGCAGACGCCGTTCAGCTACCCGTTCTACGAGGCGGTGCACAACCTGAGGACGACTCTGGATATCGGGATCACCACCGTACGGGATGCCAGTGGCGCCGACCTTGGTGTCGCACAAGCACTCCGGGATGGCCTCATCGCCGGCCCACGGATCCAGATCTCGATCAGCATGATCAGCCAGACGGGCGGGCACGGTGACGGTTGGCAGCCGTGCGGGGCGGTCATGCCGCTCCTGGCCGATCACCCGGGCCGTCCCCCGACGATCGTTGATGGTGCCGACGAGATGCGCCGGGTGGTCCGCGAACTCGTGCGCGCTGGGGCCGACGTCATCAAGGTCGCGACCAGCGGAGGTGTGCTCTCACCGCGCGATGATCCGCGGCACGGTCACTTCCGGGACGCCGAGATCGCGGTACTTGTCGAAGAGGCCACCTCGGCTGGGCTGTTCGTGATGGCACATGCCCAGGCCGCTGACGGGATCAAGGTGGCCATTCGCAACGGGGTCCGCTCGATCGAACACGGGATCTACCTCGATGACGAGGCCATCGAAATGATGCTGGCGGCTGGAACCTGGCTGGTACCAACATTGTCCGCGCCGCGTGCTGTGCTCATCATGGCCGACGCCGGGGTGCCGATGCCCGCGGCCGTGATCAGCAAGGCACGGATGGTGCTGGAAGCGCACGACGATTCGGTCAGCCGTGCCATCGATGCGGGTGTCAAGATCGCGATGGGCACCGATAGCGGAGTCGGGCCGCACGGCAACAACCTCGACGAGCTCGAACTGATGACCAACCTCGGAATGTCGCCGCTCGAGGCGTGGCACGCGAGCACCGCGTCGGCTGCCGAGTTACTCGGCATCGATGACGAACTCGGCACCCTAGAGCCCGGCAAGCGCGCCGATGTGGTGGTGCTCGGCGGCTCGGTCTCCGACCTGGTCGACCTGGGGGAGCGGGTGCGGGCGGTCTATCAGGACGGGATTCTGGTCGCCGGAGGGGCTTGACCAGCTGCCAGCGTCAGCGAGCGGATCCTGCGCTGCCCTCATCGGCGCCCGACCGGCGAAGCGGATCACCGCTTTCGGAAATCTCGGCCTCGCGGACGTCAGTCTCCGCGGGTGGTCCCGTTAGATCGCCTGGCTCCTTGATGGCGACGTCTTCCGGGTCGGCGTCGCCACCGCGTAGCTGAGCGGCGGCCTCGGGGTCGTTGCGCGCCTTGAGCAGGCTGGCCACCACCGCAAGAGCCATGACCCCGATGATCACGGTCAGCGAAAGCCAGATAGGGATCGTCGGGGCCCACTCGATCGGCTCGCCACCGTTGATGAACGGCAAGCTGTTCTCGTGCATCGCCTCGAGGATGAGCTTGATCCCGATGAAGCCGAGGATGGCCGACAACCCGAGCGATAGGTAGATCAACCGCTCGAGCAGTCCGCCGAGCAGGAAGTACAGCTGGCGCAGCCCCATCAGGGCGAAGATGTTGGCGGTGAAGACGATGAAGGCCTCACGGGTCAGCCCGAAAATCGCCGGGATCGAGTCCAGGGCGAAGAGCAGATCGGTCGAGCCGATGGCCAGGAAAACGATGATCATCGGGGTCCACATTCTCTTGCCGTCAACCGTGGTGTGAACCTTCGCCCCGTCGTAATCCTCGCTGATCGGGAGGACCTTGCGCATCCGCCGGATAAGGGCGTTCTCCTCGAACTCCTCCTCCTCGCCCTGCTGCTTGGCCAGCTTGATCGCGGTGTAGATGAGGAAGGCGCCGAAGATGTAGAAGAGCCAGCTGAAGCGAACGATCAGTGCGGCGCCGGCCAGGATGAAGATCCCGCGAAGGACCAGGGCGATGATGATGCCCACCATCAGAACTTTCTGCTGATAATCGCGGGGCACCGAGAAGCGGGCCATGATGATGACGAAGACGAACAGGTTGTCCACCGACAGGCTGTACTCGGTGAGCCAGCCCGCATAGAACTCTCCGGCCGCCTGTCCGCCGGCGAAGGCCAGCATCGCCAGGCCGAAGAGCAAGGCCAGGCCGACGTAGAAGATGACCCAGACCGTGGATTCCTTCATCGACGGGAGATGGGGACGGCGCGCGACGATCAGCAGGTCACCCAGCAGCAGCAGCCCGAGGAAGACGAACGAACCGATCTCGAACCAAACGGGCAGATCGAGCACTGCGCGATCCTCCTCCGGTGGCGTGGGTAGTAACCGGAGGTCTCTTCCGTTTGGCCTGGAAGACGCAGGCCAGACCAACGGGACCGGGACGGAGCCAGGAAACGGTCCGACCGTGATGACGACCCCGCCGCGAAGGAATACTCCCCTCCACCGACGCCCTCATTCTCTACGACGGACTTCCTTCTCGCCGCATGGGGGCGCAGATCAATGCCAGACCGGACTGTCGGAGGTCGCTGTTAGCGTCCCGGGCATGG
>JACCUF010000465.1 GCA_013811975.1 Geodermatophilaceae bacterium
GCCGTAGCCGTCGAGGTATAGGGGAGAGCCAGCATTGGTGAGCCAGCCCGCTACCGAGCACCTGATCGGCTTGCTGCTCGGCGCGGAGGAGGACTGGCCGCGTGCCTTCGAACAACTCCTCGGTCGCCTCGGCCCGATCCGTACAGCCGACGGCGCCAAGCACGAGGTGTCGGTGGCTCGGCTGACGATCGAGCCGTTCGACCTGCGTCAGGACGTCCGCCCCGACCTAGTGATCGACCGGTTGGCCTACTGGTACTACCACCCCCGTGAGTGGCTGAAGAAGGCGGCGCTGGTCAACGGCACGTACCTGCTCAACAGCCCGTTCACGTTTCAGTCCATGGAGAAGCACTCGGCGTACTGCGCCATGCTGCGGCTCGGTCTGAAAGTGCCCGAGACGGTGCTGGTGCCCTACAAGCATCCGGTCGACAATTCCCGCTGGGCCTACACCGCGGCGAAGTACAACCGCCCCTTCGACCTCGATGCGATCGCCGAAAAGCTGGGCTATCCGCTGTTCATGAAACCCTTCGACGGCGGTGGCTGGCGTGGTGTCTCCCGGATAGGTAACCGTGACGAACTGCATCGCGCCTACGACGACTCCGGCGAGATGCTGATGCACCTGCAGGAGTCCATCGAGGGCTACGACGTGTTCGCCCGGTCGCTGACCGTCGGCGCCGAGACGATGGTGATGAACTTCCGGCCCGAGCTACCGATGCATGACCGGTACGCCATATCGCACGACTTTCTAACTGCGGAGACCGGAGCCGAGGTGCTCGCCATCTCGCGGCTGATCAACGCCTTCTTCCGATGGGAGTTCAACTCGTGCGAGATGCTGGTACGCGGTGCCGACGTGCATCCGATCGATTACGCCAACGCCTGCCCGGACATCGCGATCACCTCGCTGCACTACTACTTCCCCTGGGCGATCTCGGCACTGTTGAAGTGGTCGCTGTTCTGCACCATCACCGCTCGCCGTCCTAGGCTTGATCTGGAGACCGCCAGGTACTTCGAGATCGCCGACTCCGACCGCACCTACCAAGAGAAGCTGACTGACTACGCCGTCCTGTCGGAGGCCTACTTCCAGACCGAGCGGTATACAAAGTTCTGCGCCGAGGCGCTGCCCGACTTGGACGAAATCGTGCGGGAATGGGTCGTCTCGGCGGACTTCGACGCGCTGCTGGTCGACACCGTACGAGCGACCTATGCGCAAGCCGAGCACGAGCGCTTTCTCGGGCATTTCCGCGGCTTGCTCGACGTCTGGCGCGCGGACAACACGCCGGATTCGCGGCATTTGTCAGCGGGTTAGCTGGACAACGCTTCGAACGGGTGTTCGAATAGCGAGCATGCGCTGGGAGCAGCAGGGGATCGGCACCGACGACCCCGGGGCGTTACCAGGTCTCGGGAGGATCGCCGGACTGCTGCGCACCGTGTCGACGCCGGAGTTCGCCGGGGTCCAGTTCCACGAGGTTGCCGCGAAGAGCGCACTGAACAAGGTACCGGCGCCGTCCGCGATGCCCTTCAACTGGACGATCAACCCGTACCGTGGCTGCACCCATGCCTGCGTCTACTGCTATGCCCGCGGCTCGCACAGCTGGCTGGACCTGGATACCGGTCGTGGCTTCGACACCGAGATCGTGGTCAAGGTCAATATCGCTGACGTACTACGACGAGAACTCACCCGGCCCTCCTGGGCGTACCAGGCGGTGGCCCTGGGTACGAATACCGATCCATATCAGCGGGCTGAGGGCCGCTATCAGCTGATGCCCGGGATCATTTCCGCACTGGCCGGTTCCGGTACGCCGTTTTCGATCCTGACCAAAGGGACGCTGCTGCGCCGCGACCTACCACTTCTCCGGACGGCGGCTCAGGAGGTGTCCGTCGGGCTGGCCATCTCCATCGCTATCGTCGATGAGGACCTGCGGCCGACCCTGGAACCGGGTACGCCATCGGTCCGGGCACGGCTGGACCTCGTCCGTGCCCTCACCGGGGCCGGGCTGCCCTGCGGCGTGTTCGTGGCGCCAGTGCTGCCCTGTCTCACCGACACCGACGAGCACCTGGACCGACTGCTCGGGGAGATCGCTGCAGCAGGTGCCACCGGATGCACGGTCGTGCCGCTGCACCTGCGCCCCGGCGCACGCGAATGGTTCTTCACCTGGCTTCGGCGCGAGCGGCCGACGCTGGTTCCGGCTTACCAGCAGATCTTCGGTCGGGGTTCCTACGTGGGGGCGGACTACCGGCGCAGCCTTGCCAGCCGAGTCGGCCCGATCCTGGACCGGCATGGTCTCGCCCGGCGCAGCGGCGCAGACCAGCGCAAGACCAAGGACGCCGCAATCCCCGGCGACAGTGACGCCGACTTTCCGGAGGGTGCACTTCCTGCCCCGCACCAACGATCGAGCTCCCCCCAATCGCAGGTCTCCGAACAACTGA
>JACCUF010000004.1 GCA_013811975.1 Geodermatophilaceae bacterium
CTGCTCGGCGTGCAGCGTCGTGTCCAATTCGGCATGCCGCGGCAGCCTCGACAGCCGGCGGGGCGTCCTCGGCGGCTCGCTGCGCATCGACTGGATATGTCCCCAGGTCCGTGGGACCAGGCAGCCGATCAGCGAGATGAACAACAGCAGGTAGACGGCCGCGAACCAAGGTGCTGCGAAGACGTCGAAGAGCCCCAGCCGGTCCAGGAAGGGGGCCAGCGATGGGTTGTCGGCGAAGTATTGCGCTACCGCGGATTGGGACAGCCGTCGTTGCGGCAGCAGAGATCCGGGTACGGCAGCCAGCGCTAGCAGGAACAGCAGCATCAGCGCCGTACGCATGCTGGTCAGCCATCGCCACCAGCCTCGCGCTCCCCGGACGACCCGCTTGCGCACCGTTGGTCGGCCCGGTCGCGAGGTAAGGCGCGTCTGACCCTCGGTGGCGTCATCGATAGCGAGGTAGGGCGCGTCTGACCTCGTGCTCATAGGACCGACCCGTCCAGACCCGCGCTGGCCAGCCACGCGCGCAGCCAGTTCATCGCCTGATCCCAAGCGCCAGTGACCAGCAGGACGCCGATCAGGACGAGGAACCCGCCGCCGATCTTCATCACCGTGCCCGCGTGTCGACGGGCGAAATCGCTGACCCGCAGCGCGCGACCGGCGCCCAGAGCTGTGAGGACGAACGGGATCCCGAGCCCGAGGCAGTAGGTGAACCCGAGCAGCGCGCCGCGACCGGCCGAAGCCTCGGTGAAGGCCAGGCTGTTGATCGCACCCAGCGTGGGGCCCAGGCACGGGGTCCAGCCCAGGCCGAAGACGGCTCCGAGCAACGGCGCCCCGGCCAGGCCAGATCGCGGCAGCCGATTGAACCGCCACTGCCGGGACAACCGAGGAACCAGGCCGAGAAAGGCAAACCCGAGAACGATCGTGATCGCACCCAGCACGATCGTGATCACCCGCTGATGTTCGAGCAGGACCCGGCCCAGGCCGCCGAAGGCTGCACCGAAACTGGTGAACACCACGGTGAAGCCCAGGACGAACAGCAGCGCTCCGGCCACCATCCGCCCACGAGGCAGCGCGGCCGGTACCACGGTCGCGGCCGGTACCACGGTCGTTGCCGTCGCCGCCCCCGAGGCTGTCGCTACGGCCGAGGAACTGCTCGCAGTTGCCGCCACCGGATCGCAGGCATCAGCATCCGAGCGGCGGCCGGCCAGACCGGCCACGTAGGACAGGTACCCGGGGACGAGCGGCAGCACGCACGGCGAGAAGAAGCTGATCGCCCCGACGAGCAGGCTCACGCCCATCGCCACCAGCAGCGGCCCGTCGGTGACCGTGTCCTTGAACGTCTCGCCCACGTCGGCCGCCCGCACGGAGACAGAAACATTGACGACGAGCAGCGCGCCGGCCCCGATCATCGCTGCGCCACCAGAGTGTCGAGGACCCGCCGGAGTTCGTCAGCGGCGACCACGGCGACGTAGACCGCCGCGACCCGCCCGTGCTGGTCCAGAATGATCGTGGAGGGAATGGCGTTGGCTGGGTAGTCGCGGAAGGCGAGCGCAATCTCACCGCGCGGATCGAACACCGACGGGAAAGCGATGCCATTGTCGTCGAGAAATGCCTGGGCGAGTTGTCGGTCGTCCTTGACGTTGATCCCCAGGAAGCTGACTCCTTCGGCCGAGACCTCGTCATAGACCTGTTGGAACTCCGGGGTTTCCACCCGACAGGGCGCACACCAGGAACCCCAGAAGTTGATCACTACGATGTCGCCGGCCAGCGAGGACGAGTCGAAGTCCGAGCCGTCGAGCAGCACGCCACTGAACTCCGGCGCACTAGCCCGGTCGCCCTCGTCGATGACCTCTCCATCCGGCGTCCCGGCGACGAACCGGAACTCCCCCCCGTTGCTCACGTCCACGGCGTCCGACCCGGTCGCGCACCCCGCGAGAACACCCGCCAGGAGAACCAGTGTCAGGGCCAGCACCCTTCTCATCGCCTCAGGCTCCTGGGACCGCGTCAGGATCGGTGGCTCCGGCCGGCTCGGCGTAGGAGATCCCGGAATACGCGCTGTCGTCGAAGGTGATCGAGGTCAGACTGGCCAGCCCGCACTCTCGCTTGCGCGGGTCGTGCCAGAGCGGTCGTCGTTCGAGGAAGCGGCGCAGGGTCCAGATTGCCAGCTGGTGGCTGACACAAAGCGCCTGGTGCCCTACGGCGGCGGCGCGGGCGTCCTGGACGGCGGCCAGCATTCGAGCGGCGATCTCGGTGTACGGCTCACCCCAGGACGGCCGAAACGGGTTGCGCAGGTGCTTCCAGTTGGCCGGTCGCTTCAGCGCCCCGTCGCCGACTCCGAATCTGGTGCCCTCGAAGACATTCGTCGGCTCGAGCAGCCGCTGGTCGGTGTGGATCGGCAAACGAAGACGTTCGGCGATCGGTGCCGCGGTCTCCTGTGCACGTTGCAAAGGACTGGAGACCAGATGGGTGATGTCGAAATCCGCGACGTGGTCAGCGATCCTGGCGGCCATCGAGCGACCGCTCTCGGACAAGCCGAAGCCGGCGATTCGGCCGTACAGGATGCCTTCCGGGTTGTGCACTTCGCCGTGCCGCAGGACGTGAACGACGGTGCGGCTCATGAGCTGGCAACGCAACAGCGAGCAGCGGCAGCGGCCGCGGCAGGCAACGCATCCAGCACCTGATTGACCGCAGAGTCATCCAGAGCACCGGAGACGAACCACGCCTCGAACGCCGACGGGGGCAGGTACACGCCGTGCGCGAGCATCTCGTGAAAGAACGCGGCAAACGCGCGGATGTCCTGAGCCCGGGCATCCTCATAATTGCGCACAGGTCTGCCGTGGTCGGCGAAGAAAATCGAGAAGAGGTTCCCGGCGGCATTCAGCCGATGCGGGACGCCGGCCTGGAACAACGCCGCCTGCGCTGCGCCCCCGATCGTTGTCGACACCTCGTCCAGCCGCCGGTAGAGCGCGTCGTCGCACAGTCGCAGTGTGGTCAAGCCGGCCGCGACCGCGACGGGGTTCCCGGACAGTGTCCCGGCTTGGTACACCGGACCGAGCGGGGCCAGTGCGGCCATCACCTCTCGCCGACCGCCGAAGGCAGCGGCCGGTAGTCCGCCGCCCATGACCTTGCCGAAGGTGAACAGATCAGCGGCCACCGGGTCCAGGCCGAACCAACCGGCCGCCGACACCCGGAAGCCGGTCAGCACCTCGTCGCTGATCAGCAGCGCCCCGTACGCCGAGCAGATCCGGCGGAGGTCGGCGTTGAAACCGGTTACCGGTGGCACGACGCCCATGTTGGCCGGGGCGGCCTCGGTGATCACCGCAGCGATGTCGGGACCCCGCTCGGCAAAAGCCATTTCCAGTGCCGGCAGGTCGTTGTAGGACAACACGATCGTGTCCGCGGCCTGGGCCGGCGTCACCCCGGCGGAGTCGGGGAGGGCTAGGGTGGCGACCCCGGAGCCGGCCGCGGCGAGCAGCGCGTCGACGTGCCCGTGGTAGCAGCCGGCGAACTTCACCACCAACGGTCGCTTGGTCACTCCGCGGGCCAGCCGGATCGCGCTCATCGTGGCCTC
Organism: Geodermatophilaceae bacterium; assembly: GCA_013811975.1. Classification (GTDB taxonomy): domain Bacteria; phylum Actinomycetota; class Actinomycetes; order Mycobacteriales; family Geodermatophilaceae; genus JACCQS01. The sequence goes on from JACCUF010000004.1 coordinate 3,572, forward strand.
GGTGCCGGAGCTGACGAGTCGAACCTGTTCCACCGGCTCGACCCGGGCGATGATCTCCTCGGCGAGTTCGACCTCGGCCTCGGTCGGAGCGCCGAAGGACAGTGCACGACCGGCCGCCGTCCGTATGGCTTCGACCACCTGGGGGTGTGCATGTCCCAGGATCATCGGACCCCAGGAGCAGACCAGGTCGACATAGCTGCGCCCGTCGACGTCGGTGAGCCGGGATCCCTTGGCATGGGCCATGAAACGCGGCGCCCCGCCCACCGAACCGAACGCGCGGACCGGCGAGTTGACCCCACCTGGAATGACCTGCTGGGCCCGGGCGAACGCCGCTTCCGAGACCGGTGCCGCGGCTGGATAGCCGCGGCCCAGCTCCCGGTAGCTCATGAGGAAAGGAGCCGGCGGGCGAGTTCGGCAGCCCAGTAGGTGATCACGATGTCGGCCCCGGCCCGGCGGATCGCGGTCACGGTCTCCAGGATGGCCCGATCTCGGTCGACCCAGCCCCGCTCGGCGGCTGCCTCGATCATCGCGTACTCCCCCGAGACCTGATATCCGGCAACGGGTACGTCCACCGCGCCGGCGACCCGGCTCACGATGTCCAGATACGGCAACGCCGGCTTGACGATGATCGCGTCCGCGCCTTCAGCGAGGTCTTGAGCAACTTCCCGCAGCGCTTCGTCGCTGTTGGCCGGGTCCATCTGGTAGCCGGCACGATCGCCGAATTGCGGTGCGCCCTCGGCAGCGTCGCGGAAGGGGCCGTAGAACGCGGAGGCGTACTTGGCGGTGTAGGCCAGCACTGGGAGATCCACCCGTCCTACCGCGTCCAGCGCGGATCGGATCGCAGCCACCTGACCGTCCATCATCCCGCTCGGAGCAATGACGTGTGCCCCAGCCTCGGCCTGCGCGGCGGCAACCGCTGCGTACCGGGTCAGGCTGGCGTCGTTGTCGACGACCCCGTCCGGCCGCAGCAGTCCACAGTGCCCGTGATCGGTGTACTCGCACAGGCAGAGGTCAGCGATCAGGACCGTCGAGTCGCCGAGATCCGAGCGCAGTGCCCGCAACGCGACATTGACGATGCCCTCGTCCGCGTCAGCCTGTGACCCCGAACCATCCTTGACCGACGGTATGCCGAACAGCAACAGTCCGCCGACGCCGGCGCCGACCGCCTTGTTCGCCGCTTTACGCAGCGACTCGATGGTGTGTTGGTAGACGCCGGGCATAGAGCTAACAGCGGTCATCTCCTCAAGGCCCTCCTTGACGAACAACGGCGCAACGAGGTCCGCCGGCCCGAGGGTGGTTTGGGCCACCAGCCGCCGCAGCGCCGGGGTACTACGCAGGCGCCGCCCCCGTGCAACCGGGAAGCCAGAAGCCTCCTGCGCTGCTCGTCTCGAAGTCACTGGTTTCTTCTCGCCGTCGCTCAACCTCGCGACGCTGAGCGGGGCCGGCTGCGCGGTGGTGGGACGTTGTCCCTACCGCCACCGCCACCGCCGCTGTCATCGCCGCTGCCACCGTTCTGCCGTTCGACCAGCGCATGCTCGGCCAGAGCGTCGACGAGCTGCAACACACCCGCGACGTCCGGTCGCACATCGACACGCAGACCGAATTCGGTTGCCGTCGCCGCCGTCTGTGGACCAATGCAGGCCACGACAGTGCGGCCGTTGGGCTTACCGGCAATACCGACCAGGTTGCGGACGGTCGAGGAGGAGGTGAAGCACACGGCGTCGAAGCCGCCACCCTTGATGGCCTCGCGGATGGCCGCCGGCGGCGGGGCCGCTCGTACGGTCCGGTAGGCGGTGACGTCGTCGACCTCCCAGCCGCGTTCCTGGAGTCCGGCGGTCAACGTCTCGGTGGCGATGTCTGCCCGGGGCAGCAGTATTCGGTCAATGGGGTCGAGAACGTCGTCGTAGGGCGGGAAGTCCTCGAGCAGACCGACACTCGACTGCTCACCGGTGGGCAGCAGTTCCGGGGTGATCCCGAACTCCCGGACCGCGTCGGCAGTCATCTCGCCGACGCAGGCGACCTTGACTCCGGCGAAGGCCCGGGCGTCCAGGCCCAGTTCGGCGAACTTCTCCCGTACGGCGCGCACGGCGTTGACCGAGGTGAACACGATCCAGCCGTACCGTCCCGTGACCAGGCCACGGATCGCGCGATCCATCTGGGCCGGCGTACGCGGCGGCTCGACCGCGATCGTCGGAACTTCCACTGGTACCGCGCCGTAGGAGCGCAGACGTTCGCTCATGTCCCCGGCCTGTTCACGCGTCCGCGGGACGAGCACCCGCCAGCCGAACAGTGGCCGGTTCTCCCACCAGGACAGCCGAGAGCGCTTGTCCACCTCGGCCCCAACGGTCAGGACCACCGGGCCCGTTCGGGTGGTCGGCCAGGCTCCGGCGGCTAGCTCGTCGAGGGAGCCGACGACGCTGAACTGACTGGACAACGAACCGTCTGCAGTGACACACGCCTGGGTGGAGCCGGACAGGCCGGCCTCCACCAGGTCGCGCACGGTGTCGGCGACAATCTCGCCCGTCGCCTGCAACACCAACGGCATCGGGCTGGTCACCAGCGTGTCCGCCGAAACCCCGGACCGCATGTCGGCCGCGGTGTGCGTGGAGCCCAGTGGGACACCGGCATAGGCGGGTACGGCTGTGGAGATCGCGACACCCGGCACCACGTCATAGGGCACGACCGTACGAGCAATCGCCAGGATCTCCTTGACCACGGCATCGTTGGTGAACGGGTCGCCGGCCACCAGCCTGGCAACGGTCTGACCCGCCTTGGCTGCGGTGACGGCCATCTTCGCGACCTCGGCCGGGTCACCCACGGCAGGATGCAACTCGAGAGCCGGTCGGTCCTCTCCCAGCCGCTGGATGACTGCCGTACTGACGTCCGCGTCGTGCAGCACCGTGTCAGCCGAACTCAGTGCAGCGGTCGCCCGCGCGGTGAGCAGATCGGCATCTCCGGGACCGGCCCCGACGATCACGATGCGGCCGGTGAACTTGTGCCCGCGTTTCATTACCTGTTCCTCATTCCTACTGCATTGATGTCTGTGGCAGCGTTGCCAGTGGCCAAAGACGGCCCGAGGAGTTCTTCGGCGCCGAGGTCGAGCAGTTCGGCAGCCAGGAGACGGCCGAGTTCGGTTGCCTGATCGGGTGATCGGGCAGCCGAGGATCGAACGGCGGCGCTGCCGTCGATCGCGGTGACGTTGGCGCGAAGGAACAACTCTGGTCCGTCTTCGCCCTCGGCCAGCTCGCACAGCGCACCCACCGGTGCCGTGCAGCCTGCTTCCAGGGCAGCGAGCAGGGCGCGTTCGGCCTGCACCGTGGCGCGCGAGCCCGGAGCGTCGAGTTGGACGAGCACACGCAGAACCTCGGCGTCATCGGTCCGGCATTCCACCGCCAGCGCTCCCTGGGCCGGTGCGGGGAGGATTTGGATCGGATCGAGGGTTTCGGTCACCTCGTCGAGGAGGCCGAGCCTGGCCAGACCCGCGCGTGCCACGACGACCGCGTCCACAGCACCCGATGCCACGGCGGCCAGTCGGGTGTCGACATTGCCGCGGATCCCGACCACGTTGAGGCCCAGTTGCAGCGCGTTGAGCTGTGCCGTACGGCGCGGTGACCCGGTTCCGACCCGCGACCCGGGGGTCAGCTCGAGCAGGTTCTTGCGGTCTCTGGCGACCAAGACATCCCGAGGATCTTCGCGGGGGGGTACGGCAGCGATGGTCAGCCCGGGATGCGGTGCCGTCGGCAGGTCCTTGTACGAGTGCACCGCGACGTCGATGTCGCCGCGCAGCAGCGCCGCCCGCAGGCTGGAGACGAAGACACCCACCGTGGAGAACTCGGTGATCGGTGCCAGGCTGGCATCGCCCGGCGTGCTGATCTCGACCAGGGCGACATCGCGGTCGCTGACTGCGCGTACCGCATCGGCGATCTGGCCGGCCTGGATCTTGGCCAATCGGCTGGGCCGGGTACCAAGCCGGATCACGGCCTGCTTTGAGAAATCGGTCATGATCGGTAGTCCTGCAGGATCGCCGACAACGACTCCGGCCGGTCCTGGTCTGGCAGGGAGGCATCCACCGACAGCGCCTGGGCAAGGTCGATCGCCTCGGCGTCCAGGCCGAGGAGCGCTCGCAGTACCGGGGTGTAGGAGGCTCCGGACGGCCCCGCGACGAGTTCCTTGATCCGAACGGTCGGCTGGTGCAGCAGCTTGTCGGCGACCCGGCGCAGGGCATTCTCCACAGCGTCGAGCTGGGTGGGATCCAGGGAGGGGAGCCGTCCGGCGACCCGGCGCAGCTCGCTGTCGACGACATCCTGGGCCCGGCCCCGTAGGGCCGATATGAGGGGTGCCACCTCGTCTGCCCGCTGCTCGGCGAGCAGCCCAGCCACCTCGGCCGTGACGATTGCCCGCGATTCGAACAGGTCGCGGTCGTCGGGCTCGAGATGGGCGAGAGCCTGGAGCCGGGCCAGATCCAGCAGGTCGACGCGATCTAGTTGGCCGACCCCCAAGGCCACATCGCGGGGTAGGGCAAGGTCGACGACGACCAACCGACGGTCTGCGCGTTCGGCGAGCGCAGCGGCCACGACCGGGGTGTCCAGGACGGTGCCCGCTGCGCCGGTGCAGGTGACCACCAGGTCGGCGGCTGCCACCTGCGTCGCCAGAGTGTCGATGTCGGCGCTGTCCGCGTCGAAGGAGGCCGCGAGTCTCGCGGCATGCTCCCGGGTCCGGCTGGTGACGGTGAGCGCCGTGACGCCCCGGCGGCGCAGGCTCGCTGTGGTCAACGCACCCATCGCTCCGGCCCCCACCACGAGCGTGCGCGCCTCCGCCAGCGGGCTCAGCAGCCCCTCGGCCTCGTCCAGCGCGACGCTGACCAGCGAGGCACCGGCCAGGGCGATCCCGGTCTCGGCCTGTACCCGCCGGCCCGTTCGCAGCGCTCGCTGGACCACCGTGTGCAGTCGACGACCGACGGTGCCCTCGGACTGGGCCAGGCCGTACGCAGCGCGCAACTGACCGAGTACCTGCGTCTCACCGACGACCATCGAGTCCAGGCCGGAGGCGACGCTGAACAGATGAGCGACTGCTGGTTCGTCGTAGTGCACGTACAGGTGGTCAGCGAGTTCGGTGAGCTCGATCCCGGCCTGCTCGGCCAGGAGCCGGGCGATTTCGGTGACGGCGGCGTGGAACCGATTTACCTCGGCGTAGATCTCTACCCGGTTGCAGGTGGAGAGCAGCAACGCTTCCGTGACCGGTTCGGCGGCCAGCACCGCACGGAGCAACCCAGCGACGCGCTCCCGCGGCACGCTGGCTTGCTCCACAATGGGTAACGGCGCGCTGCGGTGGGAGACGCCGATGACCAACAAGGACATGGCTACCCCACCGATTCCACGAGGCCGTCGCCCAGACCGCGGCTCTTCCGGTGTTCGTGGAAGGAGAGGATCTGCAGCTCGGCCGCGAGGTCGACCTTGCGAACGTCAACATTGTCCGGCACGGAAAGCACGGACGGCGCGAAGTTCAGGATGCTGGTGACCCCAGCGTCGACGAGCCGATCGCAGACAGTCTGGGCCGCCTCGGCCGGCGTCGCAATGACACCTATGGAGACGCCGTTGGACTCTACGACGGACTCGAGCTCGGAGATGTCGCTGATCTGGCTGTCGGCGATCGGCTCCCCCATCCGGCCCGGGTCGGCATCGAAGTAGCCGACGAAGGTGAATCCACGGGAGGAGAACCCGGAGTAACCGGCCAATGCGTGACCGAGATTTCCGATCCCGACCAGGACGCAGGTACGCCGTTGCGTCAATCCCAGCGAACTCGCGATCTTCTCCCGCAGCAACGTGACGTCGTACCCGACTCCGCGGGTGCCGATGGAGCCGAGATAGGAGAGGTCCTTGCGCAGTTTCGCGGAGTTCACGCCGGCTATCGCAGCGAGTTCTTCCGAGGACACCGTGACGGTGCTGGCGTCGACGAGGCCGGTGAGCACACGCAGGTAGACGGCCAGTCGGGCCACAGTCGCCTCGGGAATCTCCCCGGGCCGACGCTCACTCACAAGAACTCCTGTGCTCACGGTGCGATAGGCCCCCACGGTAACGGCTTGTGAACGCATGCACAAAGTGAGCTGAGGGCCGTCAACGCAAGGCGGCTCGCAGTCGTGCCTCCTCGACCCGGAAGTAACCGTGCTCCTTGCCGTCCACCAGGATCACCGGCACCCGGTCGCCGTACTCGGCTCGCAGCTCCGGATCGGTGTCGACGTCGACCTGGTCGAAAGCGACGCTCAGTTCCGTGCAGATCCGCTGGAGGTCCGCGCCGGCTAGCTCACAGAGATGACAGTTCCTACGGACGTAGAGGCGCACCCGAGGACTAACCGCATCGCTGGGCACCGCTGCGCAGATTCGATCAGGTCGACGCGCTCGGACGGATGTCGGCAAAGCCGAGTTCGCGCAGCCGCGCCTTGCTGACCTTGCCCGTGACCGAGTGCGGCAGCTCGTCCACCACCTCGACCGACGTCGGGCACTTGAACCGCGCCAGGCGGGTAGTCGCGTACCGGCGCACTTCGTCCTCGGTCAGCTCGGCATCCGGGGAGAGAACGACGATGGCCCGAACCCCTTCGCCGGTCGCCGAATTCTCGACGCCGAGAACAGCTGCCTCCTCGATCTCAGGATGACCAGCCAGGACGAGCTCAACCTCGCGGGGATAGACGTTGAACCCGCTGACCAGGATCAGGTCCCGTCGTCGGTCGACGAGATGTAGGTCGCCGTCGGCGTCGCGGTAGGCGACATCTCCGGTCGGGAACCAGCCCTCGTCGTCCGGACCTCCCGACCCGTCGGGCCAATAGCCCAGGAAGACGTTGCGGCCGCGGACCGAGATCTCCCCGGTCCCCTCGTCGCCGGGATCGTCGAATGGGTCGTCGGAGTCTGCGCTGTGGGCGAGCGGATCGCCTTCGTCGAGCAGTCGGAGCTCGACCGCTGGGATGGCCTGCCCGATCGAGCCGGCTTTGACTCGTCCCGTTGCCAAGGTGGAGGTCAGCACGGGGGCGGTCTCGGTCAACCCGTAACCCTCGTACACCTCGACTCCGAGTTCGCGCATCGACTCGAGGGCATCCGCCGGCAATGGGGCAGCGCCTGAGGTCGCCAGCCGTACCCTGGAGAATGCGGCGCGCAGCGCAGCGCGATCTCCTCGAGCCAGCCAGGCCACGTACATCGGGGGGGCGCCGGGGATGTTGGTCACGCGTTGATCAATCATCAGCGCGAGGCTCTCGTCGACGTCGAAGCGCTCCATGAGAACTCCGGTGGCACCGGTACGGGCGATCATCCCGAGTCCGGCATTGAGTCCGTAGATGTGGAACAGCGGCAGGGCAAGGAGCACGAGATCGTCTTTGGTCATCGGCGCCGGTTGCAGGGACGAGCACTGGTCGAGATTGGCCAGCAGCGCCCGATGCGGGAGCATCGCACCTCTGGGAGCACCGGTGGTGCCGCTGGTGTACATCAGCACCGCCAGGTCCTCATCTGCACCGATGGAGTCCAGCTCCGTGCCCAGCGTCGCGTCGCCGTCGGCGCTGTCGTAGGAGATGCCGTAGGAGATGTCGATGTCGACCGGGTGGTTCTCCAAGCCGGCCGGTTCGGGTAGCTCCGCTGCGCTGAGCATCAGTCGTGCGCCGGAGTCGGAGAGGATGTGCCCCAGTTCGCGAGCGGTATAGGCGGGGTTGACCGGCACGACGACCAGGCCCGCCCGCAGGATCGCGAAGTAGGCGACCGGAAAGCTCAGCGTGTTGGCCATCCGCAGCGCGACGCGGTCGCCAGGGCGAAAACCGTCGGCGCTCAGAGCACCAGCGACCGCATCTACCCGGCGGTCCAAGTCCGACCAGGTCAGCTGGCCGGAATCGCCGATCAGGGCGAGTCGCTCCGGATCGCGCTGGGCAGCCGTGCGTACGAGATCGGCGACGTTGTTCCCGGAACCGGGCACCGGCGCTGTGTCCTTCCTGACCGACATCCATGTCGCGATCGTCGCTACACGGAACTGGCAAGACCGCGGTCGCGTTACCCTAAGCCCGCGGGCAGTCGGCGGCAGATTCGACCCGGCAGAGTCTGAATCCTATTCAAACCTTTGGCGTCAGCCTGAACGATGAGTACGTTGCGTACGCGGGGCAAGCCCGGACGTGATCGGGGCGACCCGCGCGAACGGCGTTTGAAGTTGGCCATTGACGCGGGAAAGCACCACAATGGCTGTGCCCCAGCCCTCGGAGGTGCTTGGTTGACCGCGTCGAAATCGGTGCACGCCCGCTCCTCATCCAGTTCACGAACTGGAGCCCGGAACGGCAGCGTCACAGCCGAGGACAGGTACCGGACCGCGTTGCATCCAACCACTCAAGATGAGGACGCGCTGCTCCACGAGAAACACTCGCACGCCGAAGCCGGTGCGGTCTGGTCGCTGGTCCAACGAGTGCAGGACGGCGACGCCGAAGCCTTCGGACTGATCTATGACGCCTATGTCGACGTGGTGTTCCGCTACGTCTATTTCCGGGTTCACGACAAGCACCTGGCCGAGGATTTCGCCAGCGAGACCTTCACCCGCGCGCTGCGCCGTATCGACAGTGTCAGCTACCAAGGTCGTGACGTGGGCGCGTGGCTGATCACCATCGCGCGCAACATCATTCGTGATCACATCAAGTCCAGCCGGTACAAGCTCGAGGTCACCTCGGCCGACATGCGTGACGCAGACCGAGCCACTGACGGCCCGGAGGATGCGGTGCTTGCCGGCCTGACCCATGATGAGTTGCTCAGATGCGTCAAGCAGCTCAGCCCCGAACAGCAGGAGTGCATCGTGTTGCGGTTCCTGCAGGGCCTGTCGGTCAGCGAGACAGCGCTGGCGATGGACCGCAACGATGGCGCGATCAAGGCCCTGCAGCATCGCGCCGTACGACGGCTCGGCAAGCTGCTGCCCGAGGGTTTGCGGTGAGCGCCAGGGGGCTCGACCGAGCGCAGCGTAATACTCGCCAGTACCCCGTAACGATGAGACCACTGCTGTCGTTGAACAACCAGAACCGCACGCGCCGTCGCGCCGTGCCGGGTTGTCGAGACCGGACCCGCAGGGTGCAGGCCGAGATCGACTCATGGGGGAGGGGGACGACTGATGTCATTGTCGGGCGTGGAACGCTTCGCTGAACTCGTCGATGGTCGCCCTCGCAGACACCATTGCGCCCCGGCGAGCCCCGGCGTCGGCGATGGCTCGGACCACGACGCCCTCACCACTGGTGAGACTGGTGAACTCCTCGCCCTTGTGTCCGCACTGCGGACGATGGACTTCGACGTCAGCCCGAGCGAACTGACCCGGGATCGCCAACGCCGACGTCTGGTCGCCATGGCCGCCGTACGCACCCGCGAGCGCATCGAGCCCTCCGAAGCCGGCCGCCACCGATCCCAGGTCCGCCCCTGGTCGAGGCTGTTGACTCGGTTGCAGCAGGTCAACTCCGGAAGGCGACTGATCGCCGGCCTCGCCGGACTGGGCGTGATGATCGCCACTCTGGGGGTGCTCGCCCTCCTCGCGCAGAGCGCGATACCCGGTGAGACCCTCTACGCGCTCAAGCGCGGTACCGAGCAGGCCCGCTTGGTCCTGGCCGGAAGCGGACCAGCCGAAGGACGGGTCTTGCTCGGACTCGCCGGTACCCGGCTTCAAGAACTCGAGCAGCTACTGGACGAGCCCGCCACCGTCAGTGTCACGGGTTCAGGCGTGCAGGCCGCCGATGGCGGCCCGGATCCCGGGCTGCTGATCGCCACGATGGACACGATGGACCGGCAGACCAGTGACGGCACGAGTGCGCTGACTACCTCGGCCGTGAACGAGAGCAGCCTGCCCACCCTGCAGTTCATCGGCCAGTGGGGAATCGACCAGTTCGGCGCTCTTGATGGGTTGACCCAGCAAATGCCCCCAGAGGCGCGCAGCCGCGCCGCGGAGTCCAAGGAGCTCTTACGGCGAGTTGTCGAGAGCCTGGAACTCCGCGCCCGCAGCATGAGTTGTGATCCCGTCGAAGAGCCCTCGACCGACGATCTCGGTCCCTTGCCATCCCCCAGGTGCGTGGCTCCCGACGATTCCGACTCGCCATTGGCCGCTGGCCCGACCAGCGGGTCCGGTAGCGGCGGATCCAGCAGTTCCAACCCAACCGCCACCAGCCCGGCGGCCCCTGGAGCCGCATCGGAGCAGGCCCCCGGCTCGTCTTCTGCCCCAGCGCCTGCGGGGAGTTCGGAGCCTGCGGGGAGTTCGGAGCCTGCGGGGAGTTCGGCCCCTCCGGAGAGTTCGGAGCCTGCGGGGAGTTCGGCCCCGCCCGAGAGTTCGGCGCCGCAACCGGGTCCAGATCCAGAACCCCTCCCGCTCCCGCCTCCCATTCCGACCCAGCCGTCCAACACCGAGGAACCGCCGCCACCTCCGAGTGCACCACTGCCTGACGAGGGGGAATCATGCGTTCTTGTCGGCTCCCTGGGCATCGAGATTCCCGGCACCGTCATCGAAGGGGCCTGCATCGGACTGGCTGGCTGAGGCAACCGCTGGGTGCTGGCTAGGCTGGTCCGGGATGCCCCAACTGCCGCGGGTCCGCCGCCGAGACATCGGTGAACGCGCCGAGCTAGCCGGCTACGCAGCCGCCGCGGTCGCCGAGGTCGAGGCCGCACTCGGCGTACCTCCGGACCCCACCGGCGCGGCGTTCTTCGACGTGGACAACACGATGATGATGGGCGCCTCGCTCTACTACTTCGCCAAAGGCTTGGCCGCACGCAAGTACTTCACGAGTCGCGACGTCGCCTCCTTCATCTGGCAGCAGGCGAAATTCAGGATCGCCGGCACCGAGAACCCCGAAGACCTGGGCCGGGTCCGCGATAATGCCCTCGCTTTTGTGGCTGGGCGGACGGTCGAGGAGATCGTGACGGCCGGTGAGGAGATCTACGAGGAGTCGATGGCTGACCGGATCTGGACCGGCACCCGGGCGCTGGCCCAGCAGCATCTCGATGCCGGACAACGGGTCTGGCTGATCACAGCCACGCCCATCGAGTTGGCCTCCCTGATCTCGCACCGGCTGGGGCTCACCGGAGCGCTGGGTACCGTGTCGGAGATCGAGGACGGCGTTTACACCGGCCGCCTCGTCGGCGAACCCATGCACGGCGAAGCCAAGGCGATCGCGATCTGGGCGCTGGCCGAACGCGAGGGTCTGGATCTGCAGCGGTGTGCCGCCTACAGCGACTCGGCCAACGACGTACCGATGCTCTCGATGGTCGGCCGACCGGTCGCCGTGAACCCGGACACTGAGCTGAAGGCGATCGCCCGGGCTCGTGGCTGGGAGGTGCGCGATTTTCGCACCGGTCGAAAGGCCGCCAGAGTGGGCCTGCCGACTGCGCTTGCTGCAGGGGCGGTCGCCGGTGCGGTTGCCGGAGCCCTCGCCGTGCGCCGCCGCCGTTTCTGAGCACTGCGACGTGGTTAGGAGAAGACCGAGCTGCGCTGCATCAGCAGGCGGTAGAGCGTCTGCTGGATGGTTTCGCGGACCTGATCGGTGAGGTTGAAGACCAGCATCGGGTCGTCGGCCGCGCTGGTGTCCAGATGTGCGGTCGGGATCGGCTCGCCGAACTCGATCAGCCATTTGGAGGGAAGCGGAATCAGTCCCAGCGGCCCGAGCAGCGGAAAGGTCGGCGTGACGGGGATATAGGGCAATCCGAGGACGCGGGCGAGTGCTTTCATGTTTCCGACCATCGGATAGATCTCCTCGGCACCGACGATCGAGCACGGGATGATCGGGACGCCGGTCCGGATGGCCGCGCTCACGAAGCCCCCACGTCCGAAGCGCTGCAGCTTGTAACGGTCTGCGAACGGCTTGCCGACTCCCTTGAAGCCCTCGGGGTAGACCCCGACGAGTTCGCCCGAGTGCAACAGACGTTCGGCATCGGGATTGCAAGCCAACGTGTTTCCGGTCTTGCGGGCGATCGAACCCACCAGTGGCAGTTTGAAGACCAGGTCGGCTCCCAGTAACCGCAGCCGTCGATGCGCGGGGTGGTCATCGTGCACGGCCAAGGAGGTCATCAGGCCGTCCATGGGCACGGTCCCCGAGTGGTTGGCCACTACCAGCGCGCCACCGGTGTCCGGGATGTTGTGCAGCCCGAAAGTCTCGATCCGAAACCATGACTTGTAGAGCGGCCGGAGCGCCGGAAGATAGACGTGATCGGTGAAGTCCTGGTCGAAACCGAATTCGTCGACCTCGTAATCCCCGGTCAGCCGACGGCGCAGAAAGGCCAGGCCATGGGCGACTTTCTGTTCCCAGTCCGAACTGATCGGTGAAGGCGCGGGGGGCTTGGGCTGCTCGGCCGGCTCCGTCAGTCCGGGGGCCGCAGGTGGCCTGGGCCGCCTTCGACGGGGCGGTTCGTCACCCATTCCCGGCATCGGAATCACTCGAGCCTCAGGCATCGAGGGTCTCCCGGCTCCGACCGAGCGTGGTCGCCTGGAGCAGCCGGCGCTCGAGTTCGTGGATCCGTGCGGGGTCGACCACCGGTGGATGGCCGGCACAGAAATCGTCGAAGGCCTCGGCGGTGCTGTACCTGGGCCGGTAGCCGAAATCGGCGATCAGCCTGCTGGTGTCGACAACCCGACCGAAGTTCAGGAAGCGCAGTTGTTCCGGAGAGAAATCGGCGATCCCGAGCCGGCGCAGGACGCCCCCGAGTGGTCCCACCAGTGGCGCCGGCACCGAGACCGGAATCCGGCCGGCCCGTCGAATCGCTTGGGAGAGCAGGAGGACCCCGTCACCGCCGACATTGACCGTGCC
>JACCUF010000007.1 GCA_013811975.1 Geodermatophilaceae bacterium
CGCTTGGTGGGAGCCACTGAAGTCACGCGCACAGGTACCCAAGTGACCCACTCGGTCACCGGCTGGTTGGTGACCGGGGCCGCAGGAACGCTCGGCCGCGAACTATCCGAAGTGCTTGCCGCCGACGGATCAACCGGCGTCGTGCTCGCAGACCGAGCCCGGCTGGATGTCACTGATGCAGATGCCGTTCGGCAGGCCGTGTCGGCGCTGGGGACCGGCGGCGTCGTTCTCAATGCGGCAGGCTGGACGAACGTGGATGCCGCCGAAGCGCACGAGAACGAGGCGCGAGCGATCAACGGGACGGCCGTGCAGGTGCTCGCGTCGGCGTGCCGCGACGCGGGTGCTGCTTTGATCCACGTGTCCACCGACTACGTGTTCGGTGCGTCGGCCTCGGACGAGACCTGGCCGGAAAACGGGGAGGCATACGCCGAGGATTCGCCGACCTCCCCGATCAACGCCTACGGCCGTACCAAACTCGCGGGTGAGACCGCCGTGCTGGCCACGTGCCCGGATGACGGGTACGTGCTGCGTACCGGATGGCTCTACGGCCGGTACGGGCGCAACTTCGTCTCCACCATGCTCGATCTTGCCGCCACTGATAAAAGCGTTGATGTCGTCGACGACCAGGTAGGACAACCGACATGGGCGTGCGAGCTGGCCAGGAGAATGGTGGATATCGGACTCCAGCGGCCCGCCCCGGGGATATATCACGCCACGGCCGCGGGTGAAACGAGTTGGTACGGACTCGCCAGAGCCGCGTACGCCGAAGCGGGGCTGAACCCCGATCGGGTTCGACCAGTGACGACCGCCGCCTTCCCAAGACCAGCCCCCCGTCCAACCCGGAGCGTGCTCTCCCACGGTCGTTGGCGTGCCGCTGGACTCCCACCACTGGACCACTGGAAACCCATGCTCGAGCGTGCACTCCGGACCGGAGGCCTTCAGTCGCTCCACCAGCTTCCGGGCCTCGCGGCGGAGTAGCTCCGAGACGCTGATCCCCTCTTCGGCCGCGCGGCGGGCAGCGCGCGATAGACGTCGTCGTCCACGTCTCGAATCTGGATCGTCTTGGACATGTCCGCAGCTGTGCAACCATCGCGCATGCGGTCATGCGTGTACGCAACTCTGATGTCAGGGGGCCCTCAGAAGGGGACCTGGCTGGCGTGCAGGGCGGTGGCCGGCGCCCGGCCGGACACCGTGCGGCAGAAATCGATCGCGTCCAGGTCGAGGCTCGGCCCGCCATCCCCGAACGCCCAGCTTCCGCCGGCCACTCCACGCAGATGCAGCCGACAGGGCTTGCCGTGCCGAGCAGCCCATTCGTGCACCACATCCGCGACCAGGACTGCGTCGTGATCGGTGGTCAAGCGCAGTGCGTGCCCGGTGGCCCGGCTGATGTCGATCCGATGCATCCAGGGGTCGCGGGTGAGGATCGTGTCGATCAGAAATCCGAATGTCCAGGTCTCCGCGGCTCCGCCCACGTCCTGCTGGTCGGGCATGCTGCGGCGTCGGAGCAAGCCGGGGGTACGGCGGCGGGCACGGGCCGCGCGCGGGCCGATCAACCGGAATTGATCGATCAGCTGCTGTGGTGAGAGGTCGGCATTCTTCTCGACCTGTACTGCGGTGAGAGCATCGATCGGCACGCCGCCGCGTTTCTTGGTGGCCATCTGCTGGCGGATCATCTCGCGGACCGAAGCGGCCATCTGAGCCATCCCCAAGACATGGCCAGCCATTGCCCGGACGTCCCAGGCCGGGCAGTCGGTGGCTCGAGACCAGTCGTCGGTGCTCAATTCGGCCAGCATCGTCGCGAACCGCTCGTACTCGGTCTCGGCCAACAGCATGAGCGTGGTCCGATCCAGTGTCGAGGTTCGCGGCTGCGCTGAGACTCTGTCTGTAGGTTGCGTGGATCGGGTCATGGTGCGCTCCTTCTTCATTCAGGTAGTCCGACGTGGTTGGCAAACATGTCCATGGCGCCATCGAGTAGCCGCGACCATCGGTCCCCGCCGGGGTCGTTGGCTTGTTGGGCATCGATCAGTCCGCCGATCAACGCAGTGAAGAGATCGAACTCCTCGGACCCTGCGACACCGAATCGGGCGAGGTGGGTACGGCCTCGCTCGAGGACTTCCACCGCGGGCGCGTACGCCTCAGGGCTCGGTACGAAACCGGGGATAGTCCGCTGGTTCATCAGCTGGTGCCGGGCCAGGTCAGCAACTGCGTAGTCGAAGAATGTCCGGGCGATCTGCTTCACCGCTTCGCGTGGGGACTCGGGCAGCGTCGGCTCGACCAGGTCGATGACGGCGATGTAGTCCGTCCATGCTTGCCCGAACATGGCGTCGTAGATGGCGTTCTTCGACGGGAAGTACGAGTACAGCGAGGGCGCGCGCATTCCGATCCGGGTCGCCACATCCCGAAGGGTCAGATCCGCGAGCCCCTTCTCCCGCGCCAGTGTCCACGCGGCGTCGAGGATCTCCGTACGGGTAGCCTGCTGCCGTTCAATTTGTCTATTACGATACGGCATTTCTAACATAGTTAGGAGAGTGAGTCTTTGAACGCGATCTGTCAAGGGGTTCGGCGCGGCCGACGGAGCTGGGGGTCAGACCGGCGGGGTAGGCCCTCGCCTCGACGTAGCGCTGCGATGCGATGCTGTACGTCGACGAAGGCCAATGTCTCCGGCTCGGTTGGCCGCAGGATCTGCTGGTAGGCGATGATGCCGTCGGCGCGGCTGCGGCGGGCAACCGCGTACGCAGCAACCGCCCGTACGGCTAGTGACTCGTCATCGAGTTTGTCTAGTACGGCCCGTTCGGCCAACTCACGAGTGTGTCGATCGTCGTGCCCGTTGCCCTCGACTCGGCCCACGAGGACCGTAGCCGCTCGGCAGCGGGTGTAGGGGTCCGGGTCGTTCAGCCGAGTGATAAGTAAGGACGCGATCCGTGGATCGTGGATCTCGGCTACGACGTCGATCTCGTTCGTCTCGAGGTGGCCATGCAGGCGGTCGACGTAGCGATGCGGGCAGGCCCGGGCCACGGCACGCCGGGCCGCGGCCTGTGCGTCGACCGCACTGGTGCCGAGACCATTGAGCAGCCGGGCGTGCTCGTGCGGCCCCGTCGTCGAGCCACGGTAGAGCTCCAGCACGCGGTCAACCGCTGGTGCTCCGAAGGCACCGAGGGCGCGCATCGCGCCGTGGCTCTCGGCTCGACTGAGACTCTCGGTCCGGTAGACCTCGGCGATGGCGGCGTCTATGCGGCCGGTCAGGTCGTCGGCGTACGGGTCGGTGCCCACCGACGTTCACCTCCCTGCAGGCCCGGAACACGCATTGTCGCAGCCTCGGGTTAGCGTCGGGCCATGCGAGTCGGCATCGTCATCCTGCCCGAGTTGC
>JACCUF010000076.1 GCA_013811975.1 Geodermatophilaceae bacterium
GTGCTGCGCAAGATCATGGTTGCCGAGGACGAGACTGTCCAGGTCGGTGCCGAGCTCGCGATCATCGGTGACGCCGAAGACACCGGGGGCCCTGAACGGCCTGCCGAGAGCCCGGCGACGGCAACCGAAAATACCCCGGCCGAGCAAGCCCCAGCCGAACCTGTGCAGGCCGAACAAGAACCGACCCAGCCGGCTCAGGCGTCCGAGGCGCCGGTGGTCGAGGCTGCGGCGCAGGACCCCGCTGCCGGACCTGACCACGCACAACCAGCTGCGGCTCAGGCGTCCGCGGCGGCCCCGTCCGGCGATGGGTCTGGCAGCGCTGCCGGCGGGTCTGGAGCAGGCACATCGGTGACCATGCCAGCGCTGGGCGAGAGCGTCACCGAGGGCACCGTCACTCGATGGCTCAAAGCGGTTGGCGACAGCATCGAGGCCGACGAGCCACTACTCGAGGTCAGCACCGACAAGGTCGACACCGAGATCCCGGCACCGACCGGCGGCACCCTGCTCTCGATCAGCGTCGGAGAAGACGAGACCGTTCAGGTAGGTGCCGAGCTCGCGGTGATCGGTTCCGCCGACGCGGGCGCCGGGACCCCGACGGCCGAGACCCCGCCGGCTCAGGACCCCGCTCCCGCCGAACCGGATGGCCCTCCGCCCGCCGAACCGGAGGCCGCTGAACCGGCACCGGCTGTCCGCGAGGACGTACCGGCAGCACCGGACGCGGCGGCGCCGAGCGAATCGCCAGCCAGCCCCCCGCAGGCGGCCCCTCAGGGCAACGCTGCGCCGCAGGACAGCGAATCCGTCCCCGCGGAGCCGGGGCCCAGACAGGGCGAGCAACCACCAGCCGCCAGCACTCCGGCGCCCGGAGTCAACGCGAGCGTTGATGGCGGTGCCTACGTCACGCCGTTGGTGCGGAAACTGGCCGCCGAACACAAGGTCGACCTGACCTCGGTCACCGGCACCGGAGTCGGTGGGCGGATCCGTAAGCAGGATGTTCTCAATGCAGCCGGCGGGACCCAGGCGGGTGCCCCAACGCCAAGTGCGCGCCCGACGGAAGAACATGCGCCGGAAGCCGAGACGAGCAAGCGCGGGCGAACCGAGAAGTTGACTCGACTGCGAGCCCTGATCGGCAAGCGGATGACCGAGTCGCTACAGGTCAGCGCCCAGCTCACCACCGTCGTCGAGGTCGACCTCACCCGCGTGGCACGCCTGCGCGACCGGGTGAAGAACGATTTCGCAGCCCGCGAAGGCGTGAAGCTGTCCTTCTTGCCGTTCTTCGCACTGGCGGCCGTCGAGGCGCTCAAGGCGCACCCGATGGTGAACTCCTCGATCGACACCGACGCCGGGACGATCAGCTACCACGACAGTGAGAACCTCGGAATCGCCGTGGACACCGAGCGTGGTCTACTCGTCCCGGTGATCCACGATGCCGGTGACCTCAACCTGGGCGGCATAGCCCGAAAGATCGCTGATCTGGCCGAGCGGACCCGCAACAACAAGGTGCTGCCCGACGAACTCGGTGGCGGAACGTTCACGCTGACCAACACCGGCAGCCGCGGGGCGCTGTTCGACACCCCGATCATCAACCAGCCGCAGGTCGCGATCCTCGGAACCGGCACCGTCGTCAAACGCCCGGTGGTTGTGGACGACCCGGACCTGGGCGAGATCATCACTGTCCGTTCGATGGTCTACCTCGCCCTGACCTACGATCACCGGATCGTGGATGGGGCAGATGCCGCCCGCTTCCTGGTAACCATGAAAGAGCGCCTTGAGGCCGGGGACTTCGAGTCCTCGCTGGGACTGTCCTGAGCAGGCAGCGCCGTCGCGTCGAGCGGGTGACCGGGTGAAGATCGCGATCACCGGAGCTTCCGGGCTGATCGGTTCGGCACTGAGCGCCTCGCTACGCGGCGACGGCCATCAGGTCGTCTCCTTCGTCCGGCGCCACCCGCGCTCACCCGATGAGGTGCGCTGGGATCCGGCTTCGCGACGCCTGGACCCGGCCGCACTGGCCGAGGTCGACGGGGTCGTACACCTCGCCGGGGCAGGTATCGCCGACAAGCGCTGGACCGGGTCTCGCCGGCGTGTTGTGCTGGACAGCCGGGTGGACGGCACGACGACCGTGGCGCAGGCATTGGTGGCGGCGCAGCCACGGCAACGTTTTCTGATCTCCGCCTCTGCCGTCGGATGGTACGGCGACACCGGCCAGCGGCCGGTTGACGAGTCGGCATCTGCCGGCAGCGGCTTCCTGGCCGAGGTCTGCCGGCGCTGGGAGGCAGCCGCGCAGCCGGCCGTCGATGCTGGGGTACGGGTCGTCTTCCCGCGGACCGGCTTGGTGCTGTCCCGACGTGGCGGGCTCATGGCTCGGATACTTCCGCTGTTCAGGCTGGGTCTGGGCGGCAAGCTCGGCTCCGGCAGGCAGTACTGGCCCTGGATCAGCCTTGCCGACGAGGTCTCCGCATTGCGTCTCCTGATCGAGTCAGACCTCTCCGGACCGGTCAATCTGACCGGCCCGGAACCGGTCACCAATGCAGAGTTCACCAAGACCCTCGGCTCGGTGCTGGGCCGGCCGACCTTGGCCGCCGTACCGGCATTCGCACTGAAACTGGCTGTCGGTGACTTCGCCGAGGAGGGGATTCTCGCTGGTCAGCGGGCCGTTCCCCGCGTCCTGACCGAGACCGGGTTCGAGTTCGCTCACCCGACCCTTCGCCAGGCCCTCGAGGAGGTCACCGCTTCCTGACGGGTCAGCCGAGCCGGTGGGCGGTGTGGATCCGCCAGCCGTTCTCGCTCAGCACGAGGGTCATCGTCACCGCGGCCGGTGCGCGGCCGGGATGGTTGTCCAGCGCCGCGGCGCGAGTGTCGGCGGCGGGCACGGTCTCATAGTCGCCGAACTCGTCGGTGATCTGCAGGGTGGCGAGGTCACCGTCCACCGATACCTCGAGAACCTCCAGCACCCGCGGTGTAAAGCCCCGCAGGACCTGGCCGGCTTCGGTCAGTCGGGCCAACTCGGTGGTGTCGGCGATCATCTGCGGGCTGTCCGCGGTGAACACCCGATCGAGTAACGCGACCGCACCGGTCCCGAACGCCGCGGCGCGCCGCTCGTAGAGCAGGTTCAGCAGCGCGAGCCAGGCCTGTGGCGAGTCGGGTACGGCCTGCTCGTCGATTTCGCTGTTGGCCACCTCGGCCTCGCGTCCCGCCTCGTCAGCCCTGGCCTGAGCCGGCACTTGGCCGACGGGACCACCCGCCTGTGCCGGCACGGCCTTGGATGCGTTCCAACCCAGACCGAGGACGATCACACTCAGGATCGCCAACCCAACCAGGGCTGCAACGACCGCCCGGCGTGGGACCAGTCGTGCGGCGGTGCGCTGCCGCCACGGTGGGTCCTGGCCGATAGTGCGTACCGGGCTCCGTCGGGCATTGCGTTGCCGGTCTCGATCTCGACCGGTGGTCGGCGCCACAGCATGTCGTGCCGAACTCCCGCGACGTACCTCGCCGGCAATGTCCATGGGCAGGCAATCCTGCGGTGCGGTATCCGACCTCCCGCTGCCCAGGCCCGGGATATCGGTGCCCGCGGACCCATCTGATTGGTCAGCACTCTCCGAGAGGGGCGGCAGATCGGGCCACACGTATGGGCCAGCCAGGTGCAACGGTTCTGGCTCGACCGCACCGCGTACATCGGCGGCGAAGGCCTGGGCGCTGCCTCGATGTCTCGGCTGCTCGGACAGGCCGCGGGCGATCACGTCGGCCAGTGGCGAGGGCGTGCTGGCGTGTAGCGGGCGGAGGTCGACGCCGGACCCCTCGGCGGCCGGCCGCCCGGCGCCCGTGCCGCTGTCGGCCGGCACAGGTGCTCGCCCGGTCAGCGCGCGGAACCCGATGGCCGCGAGCCCGAACACGTCCGAGGCCTTGCTGATGGGTCCCCCGCGGGCCACGGATGGATCGAGGTACTCCGGTTGAGCCGACGCCGGGGCGGTCGCGCCCAGGCTTTGCCAGACGCCGACATCGGTCAGCATGGGTCGTCCGTCGGGGGTGACCACAACGGCGGTCGGGGTGAGGTTGCCGTGCAGCAGGCCGGCGTCGTGGGCCGCACCTAGCGCCTCGGCCACCGGCGTGAGAAGCGTGACTACCTCGGCGCCGGACAGGACGTCCCGCTCGGCCAGTAGCGCCGCGAGGCTGACGCCAGGGACGAACTGCTGGACGAGCACCACCCAGGATCGGTCTCGGCGCAGGTCGAGCAGCCGCGCCACATGCGGGTGCTCGAAGTCGTGCAGTCGAGTCGAACTGAGGAAGTCGGTGTCGACGGCTTCATCAGTCAGCCACTTGAGCGCGACCTCGGGGCCACCGCCGTCGGGCCTGGCCCGCCATACCTCACCGGTGCCACCGAAGCCGATCAGCTCGATCAATCTGAATCCGTCGAGGCTTCGCTGCATGCAACTGCACGCTAGGCGGGAACGGCACCGGCCCGCTCAGGCTGTCCACAAGCCTCGGAATTGAGTCAAGGACGCCTTGTGCCAAACCTATTGGGACAAGGCGTCCTTGAGTCCGATGGAAGGCGGTGTCTCTGATTCAGCCGAAGGGCAGCGGTTGCTGCGGCGGACCGTGTGCGGGGTCAACGCCGTCGAAGAGACTGCTCACCGATTCACCGACGTGACTGCGTTGGATCGCCTCGGCGAACAGGTCCGCGACAGAACGCACGTGCAGGTGCTCCCACGCCTGATCCGGTGGTGGCACCGTGTCGGTCGTGATCACCTCGGTGACCATCGGATGGCTGCCGAGCAGATCAGCCGCCTTGCCCGTGAACAGGCCGTGCGTACACGCGACCGAGGCGCCGGTGGCCCCATCGGCGGAGAGCTTGTCGAGGAGCTCGACGATGGAACTGCCCGTGGCGATCTCGTCGTCGAGCACGATCGCGTGCCTGCCCTCGACATCGCCCACGATGGCGTCGATGACCACCCGGTCGTCGGCCAGCCGTCGCTTGCTCCCGGCAGCGACCGACGTACCGAGCAGGCGGGCGAACTGGGTTGCGGTCTTGGCATTTCCGAGGTCGGGCGAGACCACGACAGTATGGCTGAGCTCGCGACCGCGGAAGTGCTCGGCGAGTTCACCGATGGCGGTGAGGTGATCGACCGGTACGCCGAAGAAGCCGTGCACCTGCGGGGCGTGCAGGGCCATCGTGATCACCCGGTTGGCCCCGGCGGTGATTAGCAGGTCTGCGACCAGGCGTCCACCGATGGAGATCCGCGAGGCGTCCTTCTTGTCCGAACGGGCGTACGCGTAGTGCGGGATCACCGCCGTGATCTGGGCCGCCGATGCCCCGCGCGCTGCATCCAGCATGAGCAGCAACTCCATCAGGTGTTCCTGCGTGGGCGGGACCAGCGGCTGTACGACGTACACATCGCGTTGCCGGCAGTTGGCCTGGAGCTGAACCTGCAAGCAGTCGTTGCTGAACCGGATGATCGAGGCGTGCGAGAGTTCCACCCCGAGGTGAGCACAGATTCGCTGAGCAAACCGAGGATGAGCATTGCCGCTGAAGACCACGATTTCGCGCACCGCGGACCAGCCTACGGTTTTACCCCCGCCAGGAGATGGGTGGCTCAGCCAGGCCGCTCGGCTTCACCCCGGCCATCGGGTGGGCTGGCTTCGCATGGCCCAGCGGCCTTGTGCGCTCTGACGACTTGTTGGTGAAGACTGCATTGACACCCGGCGACGATTCGGCTCACGGATGTGGTCCCTCGGCGCCGGCCAGATCGGGACGACTAGCCTGAAATGCATGAGCGCCCCTCTCGTGTTCATCTGGGCCGGCTCGGTGGACTACCTGCAGGCTTGGGAACGCCAACAGCATCTCCACAGCCGTCGAGTAGACGATCGGTCCCCGGACACCGTTCTGCTCGTGGAGCACCCAGCCGTCTACACCGCCGGGAGGCGGACGGCATCGCACGAACGCCCCACCGACGGGACACCGGTCCTGGACGTAGATCGCGGTGGCAGGATCACCTGGCACGGGCCTGGGCAGTTGGTCGGGTACCCAATTCTCGCACTGACGCAGCCGTTGGACGTCGTGGCCTACGTACGGCGGTTGGAAGAGGGCCTGATAAGGGGCTGCGCTGACCTCGGCGGGGCGGCCGGGCAAGTATCAGGCCGCAGCGGTGTGTGGCTGCCGGCCGAGAAGGCCCACCCTGATCGCAAGATCGCGGCCATCGGCGTGCGCGTCTCGCGCGGGGTGACCATGCACGGCTTTGCGATCAACTGCAATCCGGATCTCAGTGCGTACGACCGGATAGTGCCGTGCGGGATCAGCGACGCGTCGGTGACCTCATTGAGCAAGGAGCTCGGCCGTGAGGTCACCGTCGAGGAGATCTTGCCACTGATCGAGCACCGGCTCGGAGAGGTCCTTTCCCCGGAGCACGCGCGCGCGGCCTGACCGGAGTCAACCGGTCGGGGTTACCGACGTCTCTACGGTCGAGGACGGTGCAGATGTATCCGCAGTCGTGGAGGCTTCTTCGGGTTCGGCTGTCGGGGACGAGGATGTGGGACGGGGCTGGGCTGTTGATGTCTGACTCTGTTGGGGTGCGTTGCCCGTGCTTGTGGGCCTGGGCGTGGATGCCGGATCCGAGGATGTGGGCTGCGGTGTTCCCGCCGTTCCCGACTCCGACGTAGTCAACGTATTCGACGAGTCCTTCTCGATGATGTCCACAATGCGCTGTTCGTACGCGGTGAGCCGGGCCTGCAGTTGTGAGAGCGGAACGCCTTGGATGTTCCTGCCGAACTCGGCGATCTCCTCCCACAGCACGGCGAGTTCGGCCATGCCGACCTCGCTGAGGGGGCCGTCCAGAGTGATCACGAGTTGGGTCGCCAGTGCGTAGGTGACGCAGGAGACACAGTTGTAGTTCACTGCTGCGGCAAGGTTGCGCGGTACGACGATGTTTGCCTGGCCCAGCACCAGAACGACCTGGAAGCCCACTGCCACGGCGGCGCAATCAGTGCAGCTCGCGAAGGCGTAGGCCTCCCTGCTGACATTCTCTCGATGAATCTGCTGAAAGCTCTTGCGCGGTAGCTGAATACGAGTAGACTCGAACACATGTTCGAAGACCTGCGGTACGCGGAATGGGAATCTGAGGTCGACCCACCCGAGGTCGACCTCGACGCCCTGCAGGCCCGCTACCCCTGGGCCCGCCGGCACTTCGAGGACGACCCCACCGACTGGTCCTACGACCCGGCCATGCTCGCCGAACTCGACGCGATGGGACCACCGCCGCCGGAACGGATCCTGTTCGAGGAGGACCGGCCGCTGCACCAACGCGACCCCGAATCGTTGTCCGATGCCGAGGCGATCACCCGTCTGGTCCAGGTCGAGGCCGACATCGCCGGCTCGCACGCCCTACGCGCCCAACTCATCGCCCTGGTCGCCGCTCAGCGCCCGGCCTCGGCCGACCGCCCCGCCGACCGGCCCGGCGCGGCCGGGCCAGCGACCGGTACGCGGGGCCGGGAAAGGTCAGCGAATGCAGCCGCGGAAGCAGAC
>JACCUF010000090.1 GCA_013811975.1 Geodermatophilaceae bacterium
CTCGTTGCCTCCGTTGGCGAAGTCGCCGACGAGCTCCTTCTTCTTGGTGTCGACGCTGATCACCGGCTGGCCGTCATCGATGAACCCTTCCGCCATGTCGTTCAGGTACCGGAACTGGGCGTCACGGTCCTGGTGCTGGCGGCCCTCGGTGACCTTCGCGTTGGCTTGGAGCGAGTAGCCGAGTCGGTGCAACAACCGCAGCACCGTCCGCGAGGACACCTCGAAGCCCTTCCGGGCCAGCTCGTCAGCCAGCTTCGTCGACGACTTAGACGTCCAGCGGAGCAGCGACATCGGGTTGCCCCGAGTCTCTGGGTGGACCAGCCCGTCGAGCGCTTCGAGCAGACCAGGCTGCTTCTCGGTCAGCGGCTTGTCGCCACCCCCAAGTGCGCGCAGGCGCGCCGACGGCTCGATCCCGGCGGCCACCTCGGACTCCGCCTTGATCACGGTGTTCCGGCTCATCCCCGACGCCGCAGCCACAACCGTCTTCCCACCCCGCCCCAGCATCTCCGCCACCGCCCCCGCCACCACTCGCCGCTGCATCTCGTTCATGTGCGGCATCACAACGCCAAAGAACCGCTCAAGTGACCCAGGCGTGACCTCCACACCGCCAGAATACTACGCGCGTACTAACATGGCGTGGATCCTAAGGACCTGAGCGGATAGGCGTTCACGTGGGGCTCCATCGGTCTCGGTAGTCGAGGAGCCGGCCGATGATCAGCACGGTGGTGGCGAGGCAGAGTGCGGCGTGGCGGTGTCGTGATCGTCGGTCGGTAGATCGGCGGAGTTGGCCGTAGTTCGACAGCCACGAGTTGGTGGCCTCGACGATCCAACGCAAGCCGAGGCGGACGGGCTGCTTCTTCAACGTCTTGTCCTTGGTGCCGCGGAGCTGGATCGTGAACTCGCCCACCCCGGCGTCGACCAGTCGCTGTCTGACCGCGCCGGAGTCGTAGCCGCGGTCGAGGTGCAGGGTGCCGATGTCGGCGAAGTAGCCGACCGCTTTCATGTCTTCGAGTGTGGGTTCGAGCATGCGGACGTCGTTGCGGTTGGCACCATCGATGGTCCAGCCGATGGGCACGCCGGTCATGTCCGACGCGACTGACCACTTCCACCCCAACTTCCCACGATCAGTGGGGTTCGGGCCGGTTCCCTCACCTCCGTAGGGGGCCTTGTGAAGTGATCCGTCGAGGGCGACGTTGTCGAGATCGAGGCCGATCACCCGGTCGTAGGCGGCAAGCGCCTCGGTCTTCAACGCATCGAACACGCCGGCGTCGATCCATTCGTCGCGGCGGGCGCGCAGCGTCGTGTCGGAGACCTGGTGGTCGAGGATTGCTTCGATGTCGACCCACGACGATCCGGTCACGAGCCGGATCAGGATCCCGCGGAAGCACAACCGGTCCGAGACGCGAG
Organism: Geodermatophilaceae bacterium; assembly: GCA_013811975.1. Classification (GTDB taxonomy): domain Bacteria; phylum Actinomycetota; class Actinomycetes; order Mycobacteriales; family Geodermatophilaceae; genus JACCQS01. The sequence goes on from JACCUF010000090.1 coordinate 1,408, forward strand.
GTCGGTGACAGCCGAGCGGGTGGGTGTCGTCGGGCGGTGGGAGCAACGGCTCGACGGTGGCGAAGAGAACGTCCACGACTTCGGGCTCCAGAGCGCGCATGATGATGGAGAACCTCCACACGGTTGTCGGGGGTGGGCAGCACTCGCATCAAACGCGAGCCACCCCGACGACCGGTGGATGGTCACCTATCCGCGCGGGTCCTTAGCCCGGACCTTTCGGTAGCTGGCCGGGGTGGTGTCTCGTCGTGGGCGTTGCTGTTGATGGCGGAGTCGCTCGTGGTGTTCGGGTGCGCGGGCGCGTTGAGGTAGCGGCGTGCGGTGTGTGGGGTTGGCCGGCTCGGTGTGCGTTGGCGGTGCCGGGGGCCGCCAGCCCGACGGTCAGGCCCGGAGCGGGATCGTGTGGAGCCGTTCGAAGGCGGTGACGAGCTGGTCCGCCCAGGGCCAGGTGCCGGCGAGGCGGAGCCAGCGGCGCCGGCCGGTAGTGACGATCTGGCCGGCGGTGTGGAACAGCCGGTAGCGGAGCTTCTTCGGTTCGGCGGAGGCGAGGTCGTCGTCGAGGAGCAGCACCGTCGACCAGGCGAGAAGGTCGGCGGCGATGAGGCTGGTGGTGAGCCATGCCTGGTTGATCGCGAACGACGCCGACGGCAGGTTCGCCAACCCGGTGTCCTTCGCGTCGCAGATCCGCCGTTCGGCCCGGCCTCGCCCCCGGTAGAGGGCTTCGAGGTAGCAGATGTCGGAGTCGGCCAGGTCGGTGACGAACACCTGGAACCGGTGCCCGTCGACGTCGGTGAAGGTGAGCTGGGCGCCGGGGTGGGGTTGCTCGCGGCGGGCGATCATCCGGGTCCCTGCCGGCCACCCGGACAGGTCGACCAGGTGCGTGATCTCGGTGACCTCCCCGAAGCCGCGTTCCTCGGACCCGTCGCTGGTGACGGCCGGCTGCCAGTGGCGTCGGCCCCGGGCGGCGAGGACCTGGGCGATGTCGATGGTGAGGCGATGGCCGATCACGTAGCGGACCTGACGTTCCCGGCAACCGTCCAGGAACCCGTGTGACATGCCCGCCGAGTCGGTGCGGGCGATCACCTCCGTCTCGTGCGGATCAACCGGGAGCTGAGCGAGAGCGTCGTCGAGGACGACCACGTGATCCGACGCGGTGCCCGACCCGGCGTTCCCGGGGCGGAGCAGGCCGGCCAACGCTTCGCCGGTGGCGTCGAGGAACGCGAGCAGCGGGTGGAACCCGAAGCCCCGCTTGTAGGTCGGGGCCGCTCCTTCTTTCTCCGAGTGCGACCCGATCAGCGTGGCGTCGATGTCGATCACGTAGAACCCCGGGTCCGCGCCCGAGGCCCACGCTCTCGCCCGGGCTTCGGCCCGTGCGACGGCGATCCGTTCCAGCGCCGCACTGTCGACGGCCTCCAGGGTGCGCCAGGCCGTGGGTGTGGAGGCGACCTCGCCGAACAGCTCGGGCTGGTCCCGCAGCACCGCTAGATCCGAGATCGTCTCACCACCGTCGGCGACCATGACCGCCAGATCGACCAGCACCTCGCCCCTGTCATGACCCCGCCGGCGCTGCTTGCTCGGTGCCATCGCCGCCGACAACCCGTCAGACAAGCCCACCGCGTCGGCCATCTCGCACAGCAGCCGAGTCCCGGCATGGTTCACGACGCCGGTCCCGCCACCCGTCACTCTCACGCCCGGTCGACGCTTGTTACGCTTCACCACAGAAGTGCCCTCCTGGTCTGGTGTACTGCTCTCTCGACAAGCGCAGTTTCCCTTACCAGGAGGGCCTTTTCGCGGACGCGACCCCCTCAGACCCAGATCGCTACTGAAAGGTCCGGGCTAGTGCTCGTCCGGCCCGCAGCACGAGGGCGTGGGTGAAGCCGGCGGGCACCTCCTCCAGGTGGTGGGTCACGAGCACGACCGGTGCGGCGGAGGGGTCGGCGGCGAGCCGGCCGAGGTCGGCGACGAGCCGCTCCCGGGCGCCGAGGTCGAGTCCGGCGGCCGGTTCGTCGAGCAGCACCAGGC
>JACCUF010000094.1 GCA_013811975.1 Geodermatophilaceae bacterium
AACCTGCACATGATCATCGGTAAGGCGTCCTTCGAGGAGAAACAGCTGGTGGAGAACTACGCCGCCGCGCTGGACGAGGTGCTCCGGGCCAAGCCCCCGTCGGCGAAGGGCCGATACCTGCAGAAGGTCACGGTCAGCACGACCATGGGGCCCGGCATCTCCATCGACCCGAACCGCACCCGCAACGTCACCGTCGACGACCCCTCGGCCTAGTCGCAGCCAGTCGCCGGACTGGGGTTGTTGCGGTTGACTGAACCTTCTGCAGCTGGGAGATCCCCAGGTCAGCTGCACATGGTTCAGTCGATCCCCGGTGCCGTCACTCTTGCCGAGCCCGGCGTTTCGGGCGAACGTCAGCGCAGTACTGGAACGGGCCGAGCCGGGGCGGGAGCTGGCCGAACTCGGACCGGATCGAGACGGCGAGGCGACCGCTATCTTGTGCTCGGTGATGCGGCGGTTATGGCGGAAACCGCCAGCGGGGCACGGCCTGCCGAGGGTCGTCGACTACGGGGTCGACTTCGAGGCGTACGGCACTCGCTTCCCGAGCGAAGGTCCGTTGCCGCCGCGCATGGTCTCGCAGGCAGCCGAACTCCTCCAGCAATTGGCGGCCACGGCTACGGGCGCTGTTCTGTTGCACGGCGACCTGCACCATCACAACATCCTGCAGGCGCAGCGCGAGCCCTGGCTGGCCATCGACCCGCACGGGCTGATCGGAGATCCCGGCTTCGACATCGGCGCCATGCTCTACAACCCGATGACCTTCGATGCCGAACAACTCCTACAGCGGTTGCCCGCGCGGCTGGAACAGCTCTCCGACCTCACTGGGCTGGAGTTGGAGCGGGTAGTGGGCTGGGGGTTCGTGATGGCGTTGCTCTCAGAGATCTGGACCGCCGAGGATCACGACGAGATCGATGGCCGCCCGCTGGCGATCGCCGAAGTCATGGCTGGACTCCTGCATTGAGTGATGGGCTGCCCACTGAGCCGGGTCCCCACTGTTGACCCTCCGCTCGTACGCTGCTGGGCATGGCGTCGCAGAAGTGAAGTTCCTGGTGCTCTGGCAGCTCGATCTGGCATTGCTCTCGCGAGAGATGGTGGGGGCCGTCGGCGACATGCCGACTTATGGCGCCCGGCTCGAGCGCGAGGGCAAGCTGATCGCCCGGTACCACGTCGTGGGTCAACATGGCGGAGCGTGGATTTACCAGGTCGATTCGCACGAGGAATTCGAGCGGCTGCTCGGGCGGGCACCGGTCTTCAACTTCGCCCGCTACACCATCCACCCACTTGCCGACATGGACTCCGCGCTGGCCGGGATGCCACCACTGACCGAGTGACCGGTGACCTGGTTGGCGTCGTGATGGTGGCCGTTTGACGTTCGAACTCGGCCACTCAACACTGGCCCGGACCGCGTCGTTGCAGCAGAAAGGTCAGGAGGGCGTCCATGGAGATCGGGCCACAGGGGCGAGTGCCGTCGGCGCCGGACCGGTTTCTGGTCCTGAGCCTGCGGTTGCGCGACCGCCGGCGCTCGCTGGGACTCACCCAACAGGAGGTCGTACGGCGACTCGCGTCCTTCGGAGTGACCACGTCGAACAAGGCGCTGTCCAGCCTCGAGCACGGGGCCGGCATCGACGCGGCGAAGCTACCGGAGTTCGCTGCCGCCCTGGATTGCACCGTCACTTATCTCCTCGGTCTCACCGATGACCCGTCGAGCTGGCAGCCGGACGGTGCGCTCAGCCCAGGGACGCACCCATCTAGTGATCGAGCCATCGCGGCCCCCACGGCGCCCGATGTGGCCGACGTCGAGCCCCCGCCGGTAGGACGACCCACACGACGCGATCCCCGTGGGCCAAGCACCGACCACGGGTCCGCGGCGGGGACAGCGGCCGGGACCAGCTGGATCCTAGGCCCGTACGACCGGCCCTAGCCCTCAGTCCGGTGTCGCACCCAGCGATGGTGCGCTGGCCCGATCATTGACGATCGCCAGATGGTGCGTGCTGTACCGGCGCAGCGCATCCCGCTGGTCCGCAGTGAGCCGGTCGCAGATCCAGTCCCAATGGACCGCTACCCAGTCACCGACGGCGAGATCATCTAGCGGTCTTGGCCCGTCCTGTCCTGGCCCGTCCACCTCGCCGTTCGTCACCTCACGCACGGCCGGGCCGAGGGCTAGCCACCCTCCGTCGAAGGTGAGCGGTTGTGATTCGACGGTGACCAGACCGTCCGCGATCTGGACGACCCGGGCCTCGCGGACGCGGCACTTGTCCAGGACGTTGAGTGCGTGGGCGTGCATGCGCTCGTTCCCCAGCAGGCCGACCCATGGGTAGATGCAAAACACGTGAAAGCTGTGGTGGGCCAGTCCGTTGGTCACGCCACCGAGAGCCAGCTTGCTGAACTGGCCCACGCTGCGCCGGAACAGATCCTCCATGGTGGTACCGAGCGCGGTCGGGCTCACCTGGTCGAGCAGTTCGTTCCCGACCCAGTACGCCTCGACGACCCGGGCATCCAGCGGGTCTGTGATCCCGGCGGCGGCCGCGATCAGCTGGAGGTACGGCCAAGCACCGGTGAACGCCTGCGCCACGGGCCGGAACTCAGCGTCCGCAGCGCCGGATCGCCCGTACTCGAGCAGTGCGCCGGTGTCACTCGGACCGCAGTAGCCGCGCTCGTTGGGCGGAAAGGCGTACCGCACGAACATCTCTGTGCCGCTGGACATGGGCACCTCCAACAACATCATCCCACGGGGGATTCCCAAATCAAGGAGTCAGGTCTTTACTGAATCTCGGATATCGGGACAAGTCCGACCAACGAGCGGCGGTGGAGCTGGTGGTTGCCCAACGCGACCCCGCCACGGCGTCCATCAGCATCTCCCCTGGCCGCGAGCGTCGGCGGATCACGGTCACCGGCGTCGTACAGGGAGTCGGTTTCCGGCCATTCACCTACGCGCTGGCCCGCGAACTCGGACTGTCCGGCTCTGTGGGCAACACGTCGGCCGGAGTCGTCGTGCAGGTCGAGGGCGACCCCACCGACATTGCAACTTTCCTTCGACGTCTGGCTTCGCAGACGCCGCCACTGGCGATCGTTGAGTCGATCACCTTCGACACGATTCCGGCCCGCGGCGGCACTGAATTCATTATCGAGGACTCGGTCGCGGGGATCGGCCGAACCATGGTGTCCCCGGATGTCGCCACCTGTGCCGAGTGCCGCAGTGATCTGACCGAGCCGGCAGGCCGTCGCCACCGGAACCCGTTCGTCACCTGCACGAACTGTGGTCCCCGATTCACGATCATCACCGGCCTGCCCTACGACCGGCCCAACACCACGATGGCCGCCTTCCCGATGTGCGATTCGTGTGCGGCTGAGTACGCAGACCCGGCCGACCGGCGCTTCCACGCTCAGCCGATCTGTTGCCCGGACTGCGGCCCCCGGTTGCGGCTGGTCAGGCCCGGAGTCGAATCCTCCTGGGACGAGGCGGCGTTGGCCGAGGCAAGACGACTGCTGCTCGGCGGTGCCGTGGTGGCCGTGAAGGGCATCGGCGGTTACCACCTGGCCTGCGACGCGACGGACGAGACCGCCGTACAGACGCTGCGCAAACGCAAGGGCCGCGGTGACAAACCGTTCGCGGTGATGCTTGACTCGCTCGGCGCAGCGCAGACGTTGGCAAACGTCGATGCCGACTCCGCCGCCCTGCTGACTGGTCCGCGGCGCCCGATCGTGCTGGTGGAGCGGCGTACGGATCCGCCGTACCCGGATGCCCTGCGCCTCGCCGAGGCGGTCGCGCCTGGAGGCCCAGACCTGGGGATCTTCCTGCCGTACTCCCCGCTGCATCACCTGCTGTTCGGCACACAGGGCGACCCGCCCGGCCCGAGGGCCCTGGTCATGACCAGCGGCAACCTGGCCGGGGAGCCGATTGTGATCGACGATGACGAGGCTCTGGTCCGGCTGAGCGGGCTGGCCGACGCCTGGCTGGTCCACGACCGACCGATCCAGGTGCCCTGCGACGACTCGGTGGTCCGAGTGCTCGACGGCGCAGAACTGCCGATCCGGCGCTCGCGCGGATACGCCCCACTGCCGATCGCACTCGGGTTCGATACCCCGGCTGCGCTTGCCACTGGTGGCGACCTGAAAAACACGTTCTGCCTGGCCGAGGGGCGCTACGCCTGGCTGTCGGCCCACGTCGGCGACATGGACGACTTGGCCACGCTGGAAGCGTTCAAGTCCGCCGAGCGGCACCTCGAGATGATCACCGGAGTCCGTCCCGAGGCCATCGCCACCGATCAGCACCCCGCCTACCGCTCCCGGAAGTGGGCACACCGGCACGCCGCCGGGCGTCCGGTCGTCGAGGTGCAGCACCACCACGCGCACATCGCCTCAGCGATGGCCGAGCACGGCCATGACGGCGGCACCCCGGTGATCGGCGTCGCCTTCGACGGGACCGGGTACGGCGAGGACGGGGCGATCTGGGGCGGGGAGTTCATGGTGGCCGACTACCGCGAGTTCCAGCGGGTGGCGCATCTGCGCAACGTCCGGCTACCCGGCGGTGACGCCGGTGTGGGAAACCCATGCCGGATGGCGCTCTCGCACCTGAGCGCCGCTGGGGTCGGCTGGGATCCACTGCTGCCGAGTGTCTCGGCCTGCTCAGCCGCGGAGTTGGCCATCGTCAGGCGACAATTGGAATCCGGGTTCGGTTGCGCGCCGACCTCGAGCATGGGGCGGCTCTTCGATGCGATCGCCTCGATCGCGGGCATCTGCCAACGGGTCGACCACGAAGCGCAGGCGGCCATCGAACTGGAGGGCGCGGCCCGTGGCCTCGGGTGTGCGGACGGCACCGGGTACGAGTTCGGCTTCATGCCAGCTGACTGCGATATGGGACGCAACGCCGACGCTCCCGTCGAGCTCGATGCCGGTCCGGTGATCGCGGCCGCCGCCCGGGACAACCTGGCCGGGGTCGACGGCACCGTCATCGGGGCGCGCTTCCATCGTGGCGTCATCGATCTCGTCGCCGCCGTCTGTCGACAGGTCCGGGAGGCGACCGGGATCGAGACGGTTGCCCTGTCCGGCGGGGTGTTCGTCAACACGATCCTGTCCTCAGGTTGCGCCAGCGCACTTGGCCAGGACGGTTTCACCGTGCTGGCCCACCATCGCGTGCCTCCCACCGACGCCGGGATCGCCCTCGGCCAGTTGGCAGTACTGGCACATGTCGCTCGTCCCGGGTCCGGGTCGGACCGCTACCCAAGCCGGCTGATCGGTGC
>JACCUF010000132.1 GCA_013811975.1 Geodermatophilaceae bacterium
AATCGTCACCGCCTTCCGGTGTCTCGATCTTGATCACGCGGGCGCCGAGATCGCCGAGCATCTGGCCGCAGTGCGGCCCGGCCAAAGCCCGGGTCAGGTCGAGGACGACGAGATCAGCAAGCGGTCCGGCCATGGGCGCGATGGTAGGCGGACCGACCTGAGTCACGTCCTCAGCGAGATCGCCAACGCGATGATCAGCAGTATTCCGAGGACGGCCACGATCCGGGACAGCCAGAGTGCGGCCCGCTTCGGTAGGACGGCCATGAGTCCGGTCAGCAGAAAGAGGCTGCTCACGATTGCGAGGAAAATGCCAAAGATGAACGTATAACCGTGCTGGTCCTGGCCGCTGTTGGACGAAACGATCAGGAAGAGAGCTAGCAGCGTTCCTAGCGCTCCGACTCCGACCGAGATCCACGCAACGGCCTAGCCAACGGTGCGCCACGGCGACGGCTGGGTCATGTGATCACCACGTCCGCCACTCTAGGGACCGCTCGGTCGCTCAGTTCGGCGGCGAACTGGCTGAAAGGGTCAGCGCGGGCGCAGGGTGAGCAGGCCCATTTCGAACAGTGCGTACTGCAGTCCCACGAAGTCGGCTGGGTTAAGAGTGACGTGCCAGCGTCGAGTCCGCCGGCCCTGATGCCAGCCGACCGAGGTCTTGCGGAAGCCCGCACTCTGTTTGCACCGGACGGTGATGTGGCGGCGATCAGCGCGCAGCTTCAAGTACATACCAGCCTTCTCATCACTCGTCGTGCCCCCGATGCCGTCGGCGTTCGAGCCGCTGGACCTCACCACGTAGGCCGACCCGGCCTCGACGCGATCCACCCGCCCCACCCGGCGGCGTCGGAGTCCCAGCGTGTGGCTCAGCACAACGCCCCCGTTGTGCACCGAAAGACGTCCGTGGAACAGCGGGGCCCCGCCGAGTACAAGGGCCACCAGGATCAGCCCAACGCCACCGACTCCCGCGGTGCTGAAGATGAGGACGTCGTCGACCTCGTCCCCGCCCCACATGGCCGTCCAGAGGCCGACGAGACCCAGGACGGGAACAGCGATCAGCGGGCGCGCGATCAGTCGCTCGGGACCTCGCCACGATCGCTTGGCCGACGTCCCGTCGACGCCCTGGCCCGGATGGACCTTGCCGACATGGCGGGTGAGGTTCACGCCCTTGACGGTGGCGGCGCACAACGGACATGGCATCGTCGATTCCGGATGCAACGCCGCCAGTCGGGCGACCGTGTGCTGGAGATCGGTCATCGTCGCTCTCCCGTCCAATCGCCACTCGGACAACGGCGTCAGCCTAGGTTTGCGAGAGTGACGGTAGGGACCTTCGACGACTTGGCCGAGGAAATCTTCGCGGCCCCGGCTCGGCTCGGCGACGCACGACTGGTGACCGTTGACGGCCCCAGCGGCGCGGGCAAGACGACCTTCGCTCGGCGACTGGTCGCAGCCCTCACGGTTCGGGGATCGGTCGCGCTGGTCGAGATCGAGGGGTTGTACGAGGGCTGGACCCTGGATGGTGCCTGGACTCGGCTGGACGAGTACGTACTGGAACCCCTCGCTGCCGGGTGGGCCGGAGGCTTCCATCCCTACGACTGGGCCACCGAGAGCTGGAGTCCGCGCTGGCACCCGGTCCCGGTGAGCCAGGTCCTCGTCGTGGAGGGCTGCGGGAGTTCACCCCAGGCTGCGGACGGATTCATCACCCACCAGATTTGGGTGCAGGCCCCGGCGGAGGTGGCATTGGCCCGCGGGTCGACCCGGACGGGGGTCGATCTCGACCGCCGTCTGCGCGCCTGGAAAGAGGTCGAGGCCGCGTACTTCACCGAGCAGCGCACCCGCCAGCGCGCGGACCTACGGGTTGATGGCAACCCCGCGCAGCCGCCGCCGTACGACCCGGAAATGGTTTTCAGCACGCTGCCTTGAACGATCCTGAGTCATAGCAGCCGGGCAGACTGATCCCTGTGTTGCTGGCAGAGGTGGTGACGACCTCGCAGAACGTGGCGGCCACCGGGTCCCGCACCCGCAAGATCGCCCTTCTGGGTGAGCTGATCAGCCGGCTTGGACCCGACGAGGTCGTCGCGGTCATCGGGATGCTCGTGGCAGCACCTGCTCAGGGCCGGCTCGGGGTGGGCTGGTCCACGCTGAGCCGGTTGGCAGCCGGCTCGGCCGAGCAACCGGTGTTGACCGTCGAAGACATCGATGCTCTGTTCAGCGCGCTGGCCGAGACCTCGGGCGCCGGATCAACAGCCAGCCGTCAGGGACTTCTGGCCGAGGTGTTCACCCGGGCTACGGCAGCGGAGCGGCCCTTCCTCATCGGTGTCTTGATGGGCGAGGTCCGGCAGGGTGCGCTCGAAAGTGTGCTCGGTGATGCCATCGCGAAGGCAACCGGCACGCCACCGGAGCTGCTACGCCGCGCCTGGATGCTTACCGGCTCACTCACCGAGACCGCGCGGCTGGTCGTCACTGCAGGCACCGCCGCGCTGAGCGAGGTTCGCCTGCAGGTGCTGCATCCGGTCAAGCCGATGCTGGCCGCCAGTGCCGCCACCGTCGAGGCCGCCTTGAACGACACCGGCGAGGCAGTCGTCGACTACAAGCTCGACGGGGCCCGGATCCAGGTGCACCGCGACGGCGACCAGATCGCCGTCTTCACCCGCAGCCTCAAGGACGCCACCGCGCGAGTCCCCGAAGTCGTCGCCATCGTGGCGCAGCTTCCGGCGCAGCGGCTCATCCTCGATGGCGAGTCCCTCGTCCTCGACGACACCAGCAGCCGGCCGCGTTCATTCGCGGACACGCAGAGCCGCTTCGGCGCTCATGCCGGCCGCGAGGAGCTGCTACGTCCGTACTTCTTCGATCTCCTGCACGTCGACGGCCGCGACCTGATCGACGAACCGTTGAGCGTGCGCCTGGCCGAACTGGAACGGGTCGCCGGGCCGTGGCGGGTCCCGTCACATCGGACCGCCGACCCTCAAGCGGCGGCACAGATCCTGGCCGACTCCCTGACGGCCGGTCACGAGGGCGTGGTGGTCAAGTCGCTCACGTCCACCTACGCGGCGGGCCGGCGGGGCAGCGGTTGGCAGAAGGTCAAACCGGTCCGCACCCTGGATCTGGTTGTCCTCGCGGCAGAGTGGGGACACGGGCGCCGCGTCGGGTGGCTGTCCAACCTGCACCTCGGGGCACGCGACCCCGAGGGCGCGTACGGCGAAGCGGGCGGATTCGTCATGGTGGGCAAGACCTTCAAGGGCATGACCGACGTCATGCTCAGCTGGCAGACGGAGGCGCTGCAACAGATCGAGG
>JACCUF010000191.1 GCA_013811975.1 Geodermatophilaceae bacterium
GGCTTGCTCCCGGCCGCGTACTGACCCAACTCCGATCCCACCGTCAGGCCGATCGCCTCATCGGGGCAGGGTCCCGCTTCGGCAGGCTCCGGCACGGGAGCCGGAGCAGGCGCCGAACCCTCCACCGGCGTACCGGACTGTGCGGCCTCGGCGGGAGCGAGGCTGGGTACGACCTGTTCCAGTCCAGGCAGGGTCTGCTCGCCGGAGCGCGGCGGCGCTGTGGTCTGGCTCGATGCATCCGCGTCCCCGTCGTCCGCATCTCCGGAGGCACCGCCGATGAAGAACCAGCCTGCAGCGAAACTGAGCACCAGCACGATCCCGCCCAGCAGCAACCGTCGCCGCCAGTAGACCTGCGAAGGCAGCCGGCCGATCGGGTGGAGCATCTTGTGACGGTATCCGCGACCGACGCCGGTCTGGCTCTCCCACGCCGGGGGCAACCCAACTTGGCGACCAGCTGCCGGTTCGCCACCCAACTCCTCCGATCGCCCGTCGATCCTCCAATTGCCTGTCGACAAAGCGCCGGTTCGCTACCCAACCGCCGGAATGGGCGCCGCGAACCGGCGCGGCAGGGACTCGCGTGCGAGGGTGTCACCGATGACAGCGAGCCGGATGGCACCCAAGACCGCGGAACTGCGCAGCCGTACCGCGCTGCGTCCCGACGTGCTGGCGCACTGGTACGCCGCTGCTGCCCGCGATCTTCCCTGGCGGGGCGGCGGGGTCTCGGCGTGGGCCGTCCTGGTCAGCGAGGTGATGCTTCAACAGACCCCGGTGGCTCGCGTGCTCCCGGTCTGGTCGACCTGGATGGCGCGCTGGCCAGATCCGATGGGACTGGCAGACGACACCCCGGCCGATGCGGTACGAGCCTGGGGCAAGCTCGGCTATCCGCGACGAGCCTTACGGCTGCACGCCGCCGCGCACCGGATCGTCACCCAGTTCGACGGCTCGGTGCCCGCCTCGGTCGCTGACCTGGAGTCGCTGCCCGGGATCGGGGCCTATACCGCCCGAGCAGTCGCCGCGTTCGCATTCGGTGCACGTACGCCGGTGGTGGATACCAACGTCGCGCGGGTGTTCGCTCGCGCCTTGCTCGGCCGCGCCCACTCCGGACCGAGCGTCACTGCGGCGGACCGGGCCAGTGTGGAGGCGCTGTTGCCGGCTGGGCCGGCCGAGGCGGCTCGGTTTTCTGTTGCGGTGATGGAGTTGGGGGCGCTGGTCTGTACTGCAGGTTCGCCGAGCTGCGCCCGCTGCCCGGTACGCATGGACTGCGCATGGCATCGGGCCGGCGCGCCCGCCCATGCCGGACCACGCCGTAAGCCCCAGCGGTTCGAGGGCACCGACCGCCAGGTACGGGGACGGTTGCTCGACGTTCTGCGCGGCACAGCGGCCCCGGTGAGTGCCGACGACCTAGGCCGGGCGTGGACCGATTCCGAACAGCGCAGCCGGGCGCTGGTCTCCCTGCTGCGCGACGGGTTGGTCGAACAGATCACCGACGGTCGCTTCGGGCTCGCCGGCGAAGGGGCAGCGCCGGAGGGATCCGGTTGAGCGGGCTCGTGGAGGACCCCTTCGACTGGCGCACGACCAAAGATGGGCGAGTCCTCATCAGTCGCGGCGACCGGCAGGTGAGTGTTGTCGCAGGAGATCAGGCCCGGCGGCTGACCGCAGGACTGGAAAACGCGCTGGCCCGCGGCGACGCAGAGGCGGCTCAGCATCTGCTGGCACGAGTAACCGGAAACTACAAACGAGGCAATGAACGCACCGGTCGCAGTCGCCCCCGCCCACACCGGAGTTGATCATCGGAACTGGGCCGGGTTATTGGCCGATCTAGCTCGATAACCCCCAAAGTTCCGATGATCAACTCAGATCAGCACTCATGAAGGCGGGTAGCACCTCAGTTGCGACCTGCTCCAACGTCTGCTCCGCACCTGCGTAGGGGCCCTCCGGTCTCGGCCAGTGGGTCACTACGTCGGTGAAGCCGAGTTCGCCGGCGCGGCCGAGGGCATCCCTGAAGCACTCCAC
>JACCUF010000334.1 GCA_013811975.1 Geodermatophilaceae bacterium
GAGGCAGTCTTCGGCGGCGGCAAGGTGATCCGCGAGTCGATGGGTCAGGCTCGTACGACCCGTGCGGAGGGCGCGCCGGACCTCGTCATAACCGGGGCGGTCGTCCTGGACCACTGGGGAGTCATCAAGGCAGACGTCGGCGTACGGGACGGACGGATCGTCGCCCTCGGTAAGGCCGGTAACCCCGACACGATGGACGGCGTCCATCCCGAACTCGTGATCGGCCCGGCCACCGAAGTGCTGGCCGGCAACGGGCGGATCCTCACCGCCGGAGCGATCGACTGCCATGTGCACTTCATTTGCCCGCAGATCGTCCCCGAGGCACTCGGCGCCGGGGTCACCACCCTGATCGGCGGCGGCACCGGCCCGGCCGAGGGCAGCAAGGCCACCACCATCACCCCCGGCGACTTCTACCTCACCCGGATGCTCGAGGCGATGGACGTCTGGCCGGTCAACGTCGCGCTGCTCGCCAAGGGCAACACCGTGTCGACCGAGTCGATGGAGGAGCAACTGCGGGCTGGGGCGAGCGGGTTCAAGCTGCACGAGGACTGGGGCTCCACACTCGCAGCCATCGATGCCTGCCTGACGGTGGCGGACCGCTTTGGCGTGCCGGTCGCCCTGCACAGCGACACACTCAACGAGGCGGGGTTCGTGGAGGACACCCTGGCCGCGATCGCTGGCCGAAGCATCCACGCGTACCACACCGAAGGGGCCGGCGGCGGGCATGCGCCGGACATCATCACCGTCGCCAGCCACCCGAACGTGTTGCCCTCGTCGACCAATCCGACCCGTCCGCACACCGTCAACACAATCGACGAGCACCTCGACATGCTGATGGTCTGCCACCACCTCGACTCCTCCGTCCCGGAGGATCTGGCCTTCGCCGAGAGCCGGATCCGACCGACCACAATCGCCGCCGAGGACCTGTTGCACGACCTCGGCGCGATCTCGATGATCGGGTCGGATTCCCAGGCCATGGGCCGGATCGGCGAGGTTGTCCTGCGCACCTGGCAGACCGCGCACGTGATGAAGGCGCGTCGCGGTTGGCTGCCCGGAGACGGTCCGGCGGACAACCTGCGGGCCCGGAGGTATGTCGCCAAGTACACGATCTGCCCGGCTATCTCGCACGGGATCGATGCCGAGGTTGGCTCGGTGGAGCCCGGCAAGCTTGCCGATCTCGTTCTGTGGGAGCCGGCTTTCTTCGGTGTACGACCGCACGTCGTAGTCAAGGGCGGGATGCTCACCTGGGCCCAGATGGGCGATGCAAACGCCTCGATCCCCACCCCGCAGCCGGTCCTGCCGCGACCGATGTTTGGTGCGTACGGCGTCGTGCCGGCTCAGACGTCGGTGCATTTCGTCGCTCCGGCGGCACTTGACGCCGGGCTGGCGGATCGCCTTGCGGTAGGGCGCAGGCTGCTGCCGGTCGCCGATGTGCGGTCGCTTGGCAAGACGGATCTGCCTGAGAACACATCCCTTCCGGAGATCCGCGTCGACCCGGACACCTTCACCGTGTCCGTCGACGGCGAGGTCTGGGATCCTGAGCCGGCAGCCGAACTACCGATGGCCCAACTGTATTTCCTGTTCTGATCGATGACTTCCTCACGCCGGATGCTGGTGCTCAGATGACCGCCGTCGCCGCCCTGCTGACGCTTGCGGATTCGCGGCTGCCCGTCGGCGGGCACGCTCACTCCGGGGGAGTCGAGCAGGCGATCAGCGACCGGTTCGTCACCGACGCCGCGACTCTGGCTGACTTCCTCGATCGCCGCCTGCACACCGTCGCCCCAGTCTCAGCCGCGCTGGCTGCCGCAGCCTGTCACGCCACGGCCGGTCATGCGATCCCCGCTCCCACCATCCCCGCTCCCACCATCGCCGGTAACGCGGTCACCGCTCACCCGATCGCCGCTGCTTACGGGCCTGGGGATGCCGGCCGGTTGGCCGACAGGTTGGCCGGACTCGACGCGGAGGCTGATGCCCGCATGCCGGCTCCCGCGGTACGGGCGGCCTCACGGGTCCTGGGTCGGGGCCTGGCCCGACTGGGACGCCGGGCTTGGCCGAATCCCGCCTGGGCTGAGCTTCCGG